>NZ_JAUOSO010000009.1:0-206935 GCF_030548905.1 Shewanella sp. 2_MG-2023 | reverse complement strand
TCGTTAGCTCAGTTGGTAGAGCAGTTGGCTTTTAACCAATTGGTCGAAGGTTCGAATCCTTCACGACCCACCACTTTTCTGAAAGTGAGATTGCCCGTTTGGCTTTAATTCAGAACCTTCCAAGTAAATCATTATTTTTTATCAATCTTTAACTCTTTCTTTTTTTAAAAACTTTATTGGCTAATAAAAGCTAGTTTTTAAATAGTTGTTAGCATCTCGTTTTTGTCAAATTTTGTGCATCAGTCTTAAGTACTGTTTTTGAATGGTATTTTATCTTTAAAGTTTCATTCTACATTTTTATGTAAACCTTAAAGCTATTAACAGCTTGCTTTAGGTTCAATCTACCTCGCCGATTCAATTTAGCCTTTTCTCATCTACTTTTGTCTAATAGACCTATTGCTAATGTTGCTTATTTGTTATGTGGGTCATATTGCAATGGATGATAAGAACAGGGAGAGCATGATGAAACAAGCAAAATTGAGTTTAGCAATTGGTATTTCGATGCTGGCATTAACCAATGTTAGTTATGCGGATACAGAAATGAAGTTTGGTGGTTACGTGAAAGCTGATGTGATGTTCAGTGATTATGGTAATGGGGCGCCAGACTCAGGTAGTTTATCTCGTCAGTTTTATGTACCTGGTACTATTTATGGTGAGGAAGGAAACGGCAATCAAGTTGTCGATTTTCAAGCCCGTGAAACTCGATTTAATTTCAAAACAGTGTCTGACTTTGATGGTCATAAATTAACGGGGTTTATTGAATTAGACTTTATGACGCATACCGATGGTAACGAGCGTGTTTCTAATAGTTATTCGCCGCGTATTCGCCAAGCATTTATAAGCTATGACAATTGGACTGTAGGTCAGACATGGACCACATTCCAAAACCCAGGTGCATTACCTGAAAACTTAGATTTTGTTGGCGCCGCTGAAGGTACACCGTTTGTGCGTCAAGCAATGATCCGTTACACCAATGGCGGATTCCAATTAGCAGTAGAAAACCCAGAAACAACCGTTAACCAATACCAAACAGCATCTCGCTTAACCAGTGGTAGCGGAATTGTCCCTGATGTTGTTGCACGTTATAACTTTAAAACAGAAGGTGGCACAGCTATCTCTGTTGCGGGTATTTTACGTCAGTTAAACGTAGAACAAAATGTTGGTACACAAGCTGTTGACTCAACTGAAATGGGCTACGGCGCTAGCATCGCAGGCATCATTCCTGTAGGTGGAGACGATTTTAAATTTTCAGCGACATACGGTGAAGGTTTAGGTCGTTATATGGCACTTAACTATGCTAATGCGGGTAATCTAGATGCATCTGGCGAAATACAAACCATTAGTTCATATGGTGGTTATGCAGCTTACCGTCACTGGTGGAATGATAAGTGGCGTACAAGTGTAACCGTGTCAGCTTTTAAAGCAGATAACGATACTATGCTATCAAGCGACCAAGTGAATGCTGAATCATATTCTAGCTATATTAACTTGCTGTATTCACCAACTAAGCCACTCACGTTTGGTGTTGAATATATGTATGCAATGAATGAACGAGAAGATGGCAGTGATGGCGATTTAAGCCGTATCTTATTCTCGGCTAAATATGTGCTTTAAGATTGATGATAAACAGCAACTTTTCCCGATAAATTAGTTGCATTAAAAAAGGGTTAATTCATTAGAATTAACCCTTTTTCGTTTAATAACCAATAAACCCGTCGTTATGAACGATTTAGCCTAGTAAGTTATTTGAGCGAACGTATTGTTCAAATTCAGTGTAACCGCCAACATGAACTTCATCTACGAAGATTTGCGGTACAGTTTCAACAGGCTTACCCACTGTTTTTTCTAAATCAGCTTTAGAAATACCTTCAGCATGAATGTCTACGTATTTAAATTTAAAACCGTCACGTTGTTCAGTTAATTTTTCTGATAATTCAACTGCACGTACACAATATGGACAGCCTGGACGGCCAAAAATTACAACAAACATAGTGACTCCTTTTTTTGATTTGACGATTTATACCATAAGTTTTATCGAATTGATAATTTATAGCTAACTCGACTAAAAACTACTTTCATTAATGGTTTTATAACGACCTTTATAGTCAAAAAACTTTCTATTCGACTCAGGCATTATTATAACTTTTGAAGTACGTATTTATTTTTCCTAGTAGCGATAAACTGGACTAATGTTGTTAGTAGGGCAATTACGAGACCAAAAACCGACACCCAAAACGACAAATTTGATTTATCCAAATATTCATCCACCAATTTATTTTTGCTGTATAATTCTTGAGCTATTTTATTGATATCATCATCTATATCGTTATAAGAGCCTTTAGCTTTGAATCGAACGTTATCAAATAAATCTTTTTGGTGATTTAGAAGTTTTGAAAATGGATCTACTTCATTGTGCTCAATGATAATTGCGTTCAATTTATTTAAGAATTGAGTCTCGGGGTTTGTTTGAGTGTAGTGTTCTGCTTTCAAAGACATGAGTACATCATTCAAATTGACATTATCGGGATATCTCTCAAACTTTGTTGTTCGTGATGGGTTATCAATTCGAGGGTTTTTAAGAGCAAAATCTAATGTTGTTAAATCCGAATTATTTACAATCATGACTCGAATACTTTGATCAATTTGCTCTTTTGAATACCCCATCCTTACATCGCTAACTATCATTAAGAAAATGAATGTAGCTACGGCAAAAGACAAAGGGACAATGGTAAAAGACAAAATATTTAAGTTACGTAAACTTTTATATTCTTTCCTCATTTTGAGCAATGTTTTTATGTCTGCTTCTACCTCTTTTCTTTCAGTTGCAGTGTCGTAAAGGTTAGAGGCTATAAAATCTTGTAACTCAATAATTGTACTTGAAACATTTTCTTTTTCACTTTTAAAACCATTATTTGATATTCGTGTGATTAATTCAATCACTAAAGTTTGTATATCTTGAAAACTTTTTCCATCATTCATTTCAATTCCTTTTAACGCTCTTTACTGTTGCTTACTGGTAATCTATCTAAAATTAGAACTTTACAATATATAGACTACGTTATTCATTAATGGTTTTATATCGGCCTTTATAGTCAAAAAACTTCTCCACTAAATCCCATTTATGTTTTTGTTTTTTAAGCAGCAGCAAATCTGGTTTTTTAAATCTGTCGATTTGAGCAACAAGCTGTTGAGGGGTTTTATATTGTGGGTGCTTCATTCCTGGCGCTCTTGAGTGCGGCGCGATAAAGATAGCGAATAAAGCGCGGCGCTGGGCAGGGGTTTCCATTCTAAAGGTTTCTTTGAAGTCATTGGCTTCAATATCGAAGTATTGCACGATCAATTTGTTGTCGTCTGCCGTTAGCTGCATTTCTTGGCATTTAAAGAGATGGTGATGTTGAGAAGATAAGACTTGCTTCAAGCGTTTATCAGGATCTATCAATGTTGATTGACAGGTTTGGCATATACGAGCGGCAATATCATTCTCAGCGCCGCAATCAGGACAGGATTTTGACCTGAATCGAAAGTCACATTGGTGCCTCTGCTTATCATGAGTATTTTCTATTAAGCCTTGGCACCGCCTGCCAAAGTGCTCAACAATATCGCCGTCACTATCAACTAATCCCCAAAAGGTGTTGGCAAACTGACAAACAGGGCAATGAACTTGCACAGGAACAGATTTACTGTTGGTTTTCACTTGGCCAACTTCGGGGAAGTACAAGTCATAGCCATTTGCAGCGTAATCAATGACTAGGCAATCGTCTTTATCAGGCGCTAAACGGAGCCCTCGGCCAATCATCTGTTGAAATAAGCTCACTGATGCTGTGGGTCTTAAAATCGCAATTAAGTCTACATGAGGGGCGTCAAAGCCAGTGGTTAATACTGCAACGTTAACAATAAATTTGAGTTGCTGTTGTTTAAAGCGAGTAATTATTTCATCACGCTCAATATGAGGAGTATCAGCAGTAATTAAAGCGGCATCATCTGCCAGCAATTTAATGATTTCTTTTGCATGCCTAACCGTAGCTGCAAAAATAAGCACGCCTTTACGGTGCTCTGCAAGTTGTAGAACTTGTTTGATAATTGCTGTGGTTGCACGACCTTGATGATTGAGTAGGTCGTCGACTTCTTTTTGTTGATACTCGCCAGTTTCTGATGGCGAGAGTTGGCTAAAGTCGTATTGGGCACTTAAGCCATCAAAAATCTTAGGTGCAGTTAAATATCCTTGCTTGATTAAAGGCCGCATAGGCAGTTCAAATATACATTTTTCAAAAATCGGCTTTTCAGTGTTGCCTACTTTGCCATGGTAATGGTGACGATATATCCAACCTAAACCTAGGCGATATGGTGTAGCGGTTAAGCCTAATAATTTAAGCTGTGGGTTACGTTTTTTTAAATGAGCCAGCAGTTGCCAATATTGGCTATTTTCATCGTTACTCACACGGTGACACTCATCAATGATCACCAAAGAAAAAAGCTGATTGAATTTTTCAGGCGCTCTTGCTGCAGATTGAACACTGGCAACAACGGTTTTACCAACGGCTTTTTTTTGATTGAGTCCTGCAGAATAAATACTGGCTTCTTCGGTTAGTAAACCCACTTTTTCGGCATTTTGTGCCACTAACTCTTTGACGTGAGTGAGCACTAAAACATTTCCACGTGCAATACGTGCAAGCTCAGCGATGACGATGCTTTTGCCTGCGCCAGTGGGTAATACCAGCACCGCTGAGTCATTGCTTTGTTTAAAATGGGCTATGGCAGCATTGACTGAGTCTTGCTGATAATCACGAAGCGAAATTGTTACTGACATAAACTCGTTATTGTTGAATGTGTTGAAAAGATAATTGAGGGGTTACTTTATCACGTAACGCTGTGGATGTTAGGTTATTACGATTTGCTTAAGCTGAGCTTTAACATAAAAAAGCCCCCTCAATTGAGGGGGCAATGAGAGTCTGGTCAAGACTCTCTAGGTGGGTAGGACGTAATGGTTACGAACAAACTGATAAATAGACTTCGTCAGTATTATTCGGTTTTGTTTAAACGGGATTCGATAAGGGTATCGATTACCGCTGGATCTGCCAGAGTTGAAGAGTCACCCAAATTCGTCACTTCGTTAGCGGCAATTTTACGTAGGAATCGACGCATAATTTTGCCTGAACGTGTTTTAGGTAAGCCGCCAGCCCATTGAATTAAATCAGGGGTTGCTAAGGCGCCAATTTCTTTACGAACCCATTGGCGCAGACCTTGACGAAGTTCTTCAGTTTCTTCAACGCCTTTAGTAAGTGTCACATAAGCGTAGATGCCTTGGCCCTTGATGTCATGGGGGTAACCAACTACAGCAGCTTCAGCAACTAGCTCATGTGAAACGAGGGCACTTTCAACTTCTGCAGTACCTAATCGGTGACCAGAAACATTGATAACGTCATCGACACGACCTGTGATCCAGTAATAGCCATCTTCATCACGACGAGCACCGTCACCAGTGAAGTACATGCCTCTAAAGGTTTTAAAGTAGGTCAGTGCAAAACGATCATGGTCGCCATAAACAGTGCGCATCTGGCCAGGCCATGAATCTAGGATGACCAAGTTACCTTCGATTGCGCCATCTAAAATATTGCCCATGTTATCGACTAGTGCAGGTTGCACGCCAAAGAACGGACGAGTTGCAGAACCTGGTTTTGCGTCCGTCGCGCCAGGAAGTGGGCTAATTAAAATACCGCCAGTTTCTGTTTGCCACCAAGTATCGACAATAGGGCAAGATTCATGACCAATCACTTCGTGGTACCAACGCCATGCCTCAGGGTTAATTGGTTCGCCCACTGAGCCCATAACACGTAACGAGCTGCCATCAAAACCTTCAAACTGCTCTTTACCTTCAGCCATTAATGCACGGATTAATGTCGGAGCAGTATAAAGAATATTAACCTTATGACGGTCAATCATTTCGCCTAAACGAGAAGGGCCTGGGGAGTTAGGAACACCTTCATGAATTAGTACGGTTGCGCCATTAGCAAGCGGGCCGTATACCATGTACGAGTGGCCGGTAATCCAACCCACATCAGCAGTACACCAGTACACTTCACCTTCTTTGTAATCAAATACATATTCGTGAGTCATTGACGCATAAACCATGTAACCACCCGTGGTGTGTAACACACCTTTAGGGTTACCGGTTGAGCCTGATGTATAAAGTAGGAAAAGCGGGTCTTCAGCGCCCATTTCTTCTGCTTGGCAATGCTCTGAAGCTGTTGCCATTACATCGCTCCACCAAATATCACGACCTTCAACCCAATCGATGTCGCCACCTGTTCGGTTAAGTACGATAACTTTTTCAACGCAATCAACATCTGGATTATTCAGTGCATCATCAATGCTGCGCTTTAACGGAATCTTACGACCACCACGTATACCTTCATCGGCAGTAATAAGAACTTTTGAATTACCATCAATCACACGTGATGCAATTGAGTCAGGTGAGAAACCACCAAAGACTACAGAGTGAACAGCACCGATGCGGGCACAAGCTAACATTGCTACGGCAGCTTCTGGCACCATAGGCATATAAATGGTGACTACATCGCCTTTACAAACACCTTGGCTGCGCAGGGCGTTAGCAAACTTACATACATCAGTATGAAGCTCACGGTAGGTTATTTTGCGTTGTTCACTGGCATCATCACCTTCCCAGATAATGGCAACGCGGTCGCCATTTTTTTCAAGGTGGCGATCTAAACAGTTCGCTGATGCGTTTAATGTACCGTCATAAAACCAATTGATGGAAAGGTTATGATCATCAAATGATGTTTTCTTAATTTTGGTGTAGGGTTTGATCCAATCAATACGCTTACCGTGTTCTCTCCAAAAACCTTCTGGATTTACCACAGATTCTTGGTACATTTTCTTATAGGTATCATTGTCTACCAGTGCGTTGGTTGCAAAATCTGCTGGTACTTTATAGAGAGACTGCGAGCTCATATGGCTTCCCTTTGTCGAATTTAGCGTTACGAAAGTATCGTCTGCAAGGTGAGGTTAACACTATTAGACCTTGGTCTAGTTTTAAAATATCCTTAATATTTAACCTGTTGCGCATGTTAGCATGGCATCAAATTGATACAGAATTATTGCCCAATTATTAAGCAAATATAATAAGAAGAGAAAGCCATGAATTTAACCTTAGTCGTTGCTGTCATTGCAATTTGCTATGTTTCTTTACTGTTCATCTTGGCATGGGGTGCTGAGCGGTGGTTTAGCAAGATCACCAAAAAGGTGCAGGTTTGGATATACGGCTTAAGTCTAGCGGTTTATTGTTCGTCATGGAGTTTTTTGGGCACAGTAGGTCAATCTGCAAACGATTTATGGTCATTTTTACCAATATATTTAGGTCCGATACTGGTCTTTACCCTAGGTTTTGGGGTACTGCGCAAGATGGTTATCATCTCAAAAGCACAAAATATTACCTCTGTTGCTGATTTTATTGCTGCGCGATATGGTAAATCTCAGACCTTAGCCGCCATCGTTACCTTAATTGCTTTATTTGGAATAATGCCTTACATCGCCTTACAACTTAAAGCGATGGTATTTAGTTTAAATCTTTTTCAACCCGATAATCAGCCACTCAGTCCTGTGAGTGTCCCTTTATTAATCACCTTCGTTTTAGCCATTTTTGCGATTTTATTTGGCACAAGAAAGCTAGATGCTACCGAGCATAACCCTGGCATGATGGTGGCAATTGCATTTGAGTCATTAGTCAAATTAGCCGCTTTTTTGATTGTTGGTTTTGTGATTACCTATGGTTTTTTTGATGGCTTTGGCGACATTTGGCAACAAGCATCAGAAAAGGACATTATTAAAAAAGGTAATTTGAATATTGTTTCATTTTTACCCGAAATGTTGGTGGGTATTGCGGCCTTTATGTGTATGCCACGTCAGTTCCACGTGATGGTCGTAGAGTGTGCTGAAGAAACTGTACTGAATAAAGCGCGATGGATATTTCCGCTATACCTCGCCATGTTTGGTTTGTTTGTTGCTCCGCTTGCTTTAGCTGGCACCTTATTGCTAGGAGATAACGTTGCTGCTGACACTTATGTGATTAATCTGCCGTTAGCACTCGATCAACCCGTGCTTGCGGTTATTGCACTACTGGGTACCTTATCTGCTGCTACAGGGATGGTCATCGTAGCGGTTGTGACCATTAGTGTAATGATAAGTAATGAATGGTTAGTCCCATTTATGCTACGTACTGGGCGCGTTAACGGTACCAATTTTAATCAGTTTGCTAGATTCTTATTAAACGCACGCCGTTTAGCCATCGTTATCATTCTGGCGTTAGGTTACTTAAGTTACCTATTGTTTGGTAATAGTGAGTCATTATCACATCTTGGTCAGTTATCTTTTGGTGCATTTGCGCAATTAGCACCGGCTTTATTAGGCGGAATGTATTGGAAGTATGGTAACCGCTCTGGGGTGTTTCTTGGTTTAGCGGTTGGCTTTTCGCTTTGGTGTTATATTTTATTTGAAGGCAGTGTCGGACTTGGCGGAGACACAGGATTATTAGCTTCAATCAGCCCTGAAGTTGCTGATACCTTGATTGCACTTTTAGCCAATGTAATTTGTTATGTTTTAGGTTCTTTATGGTTTAGAGCCGGTGTCGCTGAACGTATTCAAGCAAGTCACTTTATTAATCCTGGGGTTAATAAGCAGGGCGATAAAAAAGATGCTAACCGTAAACATGGTGCTATTTCACAGCAAGATTTATTAATCCTTGCGAGTCGATTTGTCAGTCCTACTCGGGCTTATGAGAGCTTTAGTAAATTTTCACCCGACGCAGTGCGCAGTGACTCGTGGCACAAAGTGGCAGGGGAGCCGCTTATTTCTCACACAGAACATATGCTGGCAGGTGTGTTAGGTGCTTCAAGTGCCTCATTGGTCATGGATTCTGTTCTACAAGGTCGTGACTTAGCCCTTGATGAAGTGTTCAGCTTAGTGGATGAAGCCTCTTCAAAAATCATTTTAAGCCAAGACATGCTTCGTGGTGCGATTGAGCATGCATATGAAGGTATGAGTGTTGTCGATAAAGACTTAAACCTTGTTGCATGGAACTTTAAATATGCTGAGCTGTATGATTATCCTGAAGGTTTTTTACAGCAAGGTATGCCGATTAGTGAAGTGGTTCGCTTTAATGCTGCTAGAGGTTATTGCGGTGAAGGAGATATCGAAACTCAAGTTGATATTCGGGTGCAACACATGCGTAATGGCACAGAGCATACTTCTGAGCGTCAGCGCCGTGATGGCAAAGTCATTAAGATACAAGGTAATCCAATGCCTGATGGTGGCTTTGTAATGACCTTTACTGACATTACGCAATATCGCCTACAAGAAAAAGCATTAATTGAAGCGAATGAAACCTTAGAAACTCGTGTGCAAGAGCGTACTTATGAACTGGCGATGCTTAACAGTGAACTGCTTGAGGCTAAAGCCCAAGAAGAGCTTGCTAATGCCTCGAAAAGTCGTTTCTTAGCAGCTGTTGGTCATGACTTGATGCAACCTTTAAATGCCGCTCGATTATTTACCGCTTCGCTTGCTCAATATCCAAATTTGGATTTGGAAGGTAAAACCACCATTTCGCATATTAATAACTCTTTGCGCACAGCTGGTGAGCTATTAACGGATTTACTCGATATTTCTAAGCTTGATTCAGGCATGGTCGAAGTTAATCGCCGAGATTTCGCATTGGGAGAACTGTTAAATGGTTTAGCAGTAGAGTTTGAGGCGATGGCGAAAGATAATCAAATTCGATTTAACATGATGCCTTGTAATGCCACGATTAATTCTGATTTATCCTTATTAAGACGTATTTTACAAAACTTCTTAACCAATGCTTATCGTTACGCCAAAGGTGGTCAAGTATTGCTTGGTTGTCGCCGCCGTGGTGATTTTGTTGAGATCCAAGTATTGGATACAGGCTGTGGCATTGACGAAAACGAAACCGAAGAAATCTTTAAAGAATTTAAACGGCTAAATCATCCTAGTAGCCGTAATGTCAGCGGATTGGGGTTAGGGTTGGCGATTGCAGATAGAATAAGCAAAGTACTCGACCATCAAATTCAAGTGAGCTCAAAGCTCGGCCAGGGCTCTGTATTTTCGATAATTGTGCCCCTTGGAGAAACGGTTAGCGAGAAAGTGATAAAGCCAGTACCAACATTAACTCAACCGTTAGCGGGGGTGAAAGTGTTATGTATTGATAATGAAGAAGCTATTTTAGCAGGGCTTGAAAGTTTATTAACCCGCTGGAAATGTGAAGTGGTTTGCGCCTCTGATTTAGCCGATGCACGTATTAAGCTGGGCTTAAAAGGCGTGGCACCAGATATTGTGTTAGCGGATTATCACTTAGATAATGACCAAAATGGCGTGGATGCGATGGACGGTATTCGCTCTCGTTATGGTGAGCATCTACCTGGCATTTTGATTACAGCCAATACTAATAAAGATCTCGTTGATGATGTTCAAAAACGTGGCTATCACTATATGGCGAAAATGGTAAAACCCGCAGCGCTGAGGGCACTTATTTCAAGCCTAGTAAAATAAAATTTTTAGATAATAAGTCACAGACTTAAGTATTGAAAAAACAAATTGAAAGGATGAAGAATGATTACAGTCTTTGGGGATGAAAAGTCAGGTAACTGTTACAAAATTAAGTTAACTCTTAGTTTACTCAACATAGACTATCAGTGGAAAAACGTAGACTTACTTAAAGGGGAGACGCAAACCTCTGATTTTTTAACTAAAAGCCCACAAGGTAAAGTCCCCATTATTGAATTGCCTGATGGCAAAATATTGGCTGAATCAAACGCAATCATTGGTTACTTAGCTGAAGGTTCGCAGTTGATCCCTCATGATACATTCGACAAGGCATTAATGTATCAATGGATGTTTTATGAGCAATACACACACGAACCTTGCATCGCAGTGGCGCGTTTTATTCAGTTTTATCAAAATATGCCTGCTGAACGTCAATCTGAATATATTGTGTTACATGAGAAAGGTGAGCAGATATTAAGTTTGCTCGATAAAGAGCTTCTGGCTAAGCCGTTTATGATAGGGGAGCAATTTACTTTGGCTGATATTGCCCTTTATGCATACACTCATGTTGCTCATGAAGGCGGTTTTGACTTGTCAGTATATCCCAATATTCAAAACTGGTTATTTAGAATCACTGAGCAAATTAGGTATGTGGCAATGATAGACTAAGGGATATTACAGGCATAAAAAAACCTTACCGAGTGTGACTGTTCAAACAGTGACACCCTAGTAAGGTTTTTTGAGTCAGTTTTAAATTACTTTGCTAGTTTAGTGAAGTAATCAAAAATTACTGGTACGTCATTCTGACCCATACCTGCATCAACCGCTTCTTGTAAGCTTGTTGAAGTACCTTGAGCGATTAAAGACTTAGTACCTAAGTCTTCACACATTGCAAGGAAGTAACCAAGATCTTTGTTTGCGTTAGCAACAGAGAAACCTAATTTTTCTTCACCGTCTACAGCGTAGAACTTACAGAACTGCATGAAAGGTGAGTTAGAAGGACCAGCTGACATAATGTCAAACAGTTGTTGTCCGTCAACACCAGCAAGTTTTGCTACAGCAAATGCTTGAGACATAGTTGCAACGGTTGTCATGCCCATGAAGTTGTTAATTAACTTCGTAGTATGACCAGCACCTAATGCACCTAGGTGGAATACATTCTCGCCTTGCTCTTCTAAAAGCGCTTTAACTTTGTTGAATGTTTCCATTTCGCCAGCAGCCATGATGTTTAATAGACCATCTTTAGCGTGTGCAGGAGTACGGCCTAAAGGTGCATCAATCATGCCTGCGCCTTTTTCTGCTAGTGCAGCACCGATTTTCTTAGTAGAAGCAGGGATAGAAGTACCGAAGTCAACTAATACAGATCCTTCTTTAATACCGGCTAAAACACCGTCATCACCGTAAACAATTTTTTCAACAACAGCTGAAGTTGTTAAACAGAATTGAACAACGTCACTCGCTGCTGCTAGTTCTTTTGCTGAAGTAAAGGCAGTTGCGTTACCACGGTCAATAACACGAGCAACAGCTTCTGCACTAAGATCCATTACATTGACTTGATAACCTCTCTTTTGAAGGTTCTCAACCATGTTGCCGCCCATAAGGCCAAGTCCGATGAAACCAATGACAGGCTTTGTCATATCTAACTCCTAAATATATTGGTAAATGCTATCCGAATGCTAATAAAATCTAGCATCTAGAATAGGCGTGCTAAGTTATTTTTATAAAGCGATGACTGAATTTCAGTGTTGGCTTTATATATTCAATTAATGATTCGAATTCTTTACTTACTTCTGATTTTTTAATTGTATTACAATAAGACTGTAAAGCCAAACTATTACTGACCAATTTTCTTAATTGGTTTACCAATTTGTGATTTTGTGATGTTGGTTGTTTTTTGAAGTAAACAAAGTGGTGTGGCTATTTGTATTTATTTAAGAGAGCCCATTAATGTTTAATAGGCTCTCTTCGAAGGTGTGGCTAAATTAGAATCTAGCGCGTAGACCTAGAGTGTAACGACGATCTGATTCACTGTATTTCCATACTGAACCTAGCTCAGTTGTGTACTCAATTGGTTCACCTGTTAAGTTCACAACGTTACCGACAACAGCAAAGTGTTCATTGATATCCCAGCTAGCAGAGAAATCAAACTGACCACGCGCTTCACGGTAGTTGTTACCCACAGTTGCATCAAAGTTGTCTGCAGTAGGGTCATTTTGGTTAAATACGTTATAACCTAAAGCACCCACTGTTTGAACACGTTTTTCAGCTTGTGAATATAAGTAACGGTCACGCCAGTTGTATGCTAAACGGAACTGAAGATCTTCATTTTCCCAGTAAATTTGACCGTTAGCCGTATTTTCTGAAATATTTAGAAGAGGGTTACCGTCAGGCTGTGCACTATCTGCATAGGTATAGTTGGCATTAACACCAAAACCAGACCAGAAACCAGGTAAGAAGGTAAACTGCTGTTGATAAGCTAATTCAATACCTTTTACTTCACCGCTACCGCCATTAACGTCAGTATCGATTACGATACCCGTTTGGCCAGCCGCTTTTTGTTGGTCAACGTAAGCTAAACCTTGATCTTCTGTAGCAAAGTTAACATCGCCTTGGCTTTGTCCTGCTGTGTCGAGTAAACAAATGTTGCCCCACTCAGTGGTGTTTTGACCTGAGACAGTGCTTGCATCTGCTAAACAGCTGCTGTCAGTTTGGGTAAATGAGTTAACATCTTTATAGAAAAGTGCAGCAGAAACTAGACCACCGTCTCCAAAGTAATGCTCAACCGAGAAATCATATTGCGTTACACGGTATGGCTCAAGTTGGTAAGAACCTTGAGTACCAGTCACTAACGAGTTATCAATTGATAATGCAGGGCTTAATTCATCAAAGTCTGCACGACGCATTACTTTAGCAGCTGCGAAACGCATTAAGGTTTCGTCAGTTAACGTATAAGTTACGTTTAAGCTAGGTAGGAAATCCGAATAATCATTTTTACCTGTATCTAAAACTTTATTACCATCAGCATCAACCGATGCAACAACACTTGATTCAAGTTCTGTTTGAATATAACGACCACCGAATACCGCTGTTAGGTCGTCGAAATCCAAATGGAATTGAGCATAAATCGCGCTGGTTTTCTCATTAATTTCTTTATATGCACCATTATCTTCTACCATGTTGTCAGCTAAAGAGCCGTTCATAGCATAAGACGTGCCTGCAAGCATTTGCTTAACAAGTTCATAAGTTGCTTCAGTATTTTGCAACTGATCAGCATCGTAAACATTGTATGTTAATAAATCGTTTTGACCGTTCACACCTGTTTGATCAAATGAGTTATTTAAATTGACAATGTTCATGCTGTCGCTAAGAAGCGCATTATCAATCCAGATTGGCGCAAAATTACCATTATCATCAACGGCTTTCTTATATGAATCTTTTAGCGTGGTATTGCCATTAATTGGCTTAAGATCATAACGATTAGCTGTGTAGTCTCTATCAGTAAAGCGAACACCAGCTTTAACCGCTGATACCCAATCTACACCGATATCAGACATTTTAAAGTCAAAGCGAAGTGCTTGCTCTTCATTGTCTGTTTCAAGTGTTTTGTGGAAAAATTCACGGAACACTAAGTTATCAGGGTTAGTTAACATACCCGAGTCGGCATACATATAACCAGGAATGCCGCCACCTGAATAAGAGCTACTCGTACTGGTGTGAGTCACTAAATCAGTTGTAGGATCGGTACGTTCGATAGGACGTAAGTTGAATTCGTTTGCTGTTTGTTTTTCTTCAGATTTTGATAAAGAGTACTCAGCAGAAATTTCAATTGAATCTGTTAAGAACCATTCACCGCCAATAGCGTGTGAAGTGGTATCCGATGTAGTGAAGTCACTCCATGTTTTTGGAATCACTAATACGCCATCTAAATCGTAGTTATGTAACTCACCATTACTATCATAGTATGAATCACTTCTAGCGACGCTAGAACCGCCCACATCAAGAATAGAGTACGCTGATTGACCACCGTCAAGCTTTGTGGCATTCAAATCAAGATAAATATTAGCTTCTGCACTCACAGGTTCCCATTGTAGCGAGATACCATAAGCAGTACGTTCACGTTCTTCTGTTTTTTGCTCTACTGTATTCTGAGTACGACGCAGGTATTTACCATTTGGTCCACCAGAATCATCAACAATACCGTCACCATCAATGTCAATATTGTCTTGTAAATCTACTTTGCTAAAAAACTCATCACGGCGTAATTCACGATCTAGATAAGCTAAGTTAGCTGACGCACCAAATGAACCCGCATCACCGAGGTCCCAGTTATTACCAATACCCATAGAGAAATTAGGTGCTGTATTTTCTGTTTTGTCTGCGTATTCACCGTCTAACGTTATCGCTACTAGAGGCTCTGAAAGTTCTAATGGACGAATCGTTTTCATGTTGACAGTACCCCCCAAGGCACCTTCAATCATGTCAGGAGTCGGTGACTTAATCACTTCTACTGTTTTTAAGAAACTTGATGGGAAGTCATCTAACCCGATACCGCCACGGCCAGCGCCAGCAGTTGAACGGCCATTAAGTAGTACAAGGTTTTCTGATACACCACGAATTGTGACAGATTCACCAACACCAAAGTCAGTGCCAATTGAAACACCTGTAATACGTTGTAATGCTTCTGCAATGTTGTTATCTGGTAGCTTACCTATGTCTTCAGCAACAATAGCGTCAACGATACGATCATCAGTTCGTTTCATTAAGTTTGCCGCTTTTAAACTACCGAAGATACCTTTAACAGCAATCACTTCGATGTCATCAGTATCTGCTTGTTCAGTTGGTTCTGCAGCGTAAGCTGGTAGTGTTAACAGTGCTGTTAATGCAGCACCGAAAATCGATATATTAGTCGCTTTACTTTTAGTGTCACTAAACATGGCACTTATTTTATTCAGCTTCATAATTCCCCCAAGAATGGTATCAGGTCATACATTACCCTTTGGTATGACCAATTGTTGTTGTTTTTATCAACAGCAACATTTATATAACAAGGGTAATTCGAATGCAACCTATTATTACCAAAATGTTCACATTGGTATACCAAGGTCTAATCTTTCTTGGTTTGTCGCTATTTATGAACGATACTGGCTGTTCTTTAGTAGTGCTAAGACAGGGGCCTGCTCTGAGCTATATTCTGATTTATCTATCTGTTTTTATGGGATTTAATCTGTGTAGGCGGTCGTGCTGTAGATGTGGGGCTTTGATAGTTTAAATACAGTTGTCTAAATTTTGGTAATGTATCAACCTACGTATTGGTAATACCAGTTGGTGTTGTTTTTATTACAGAACTTATTCACGTAGTCCTAGATTTTAATTGAAATAAATCAAGTTTAAATTAGGTGATGTTGTAAAAAGTACTTATAAAACAGGTGTTAAACTCATATTTAAAAACTTGCAATTTCAGGCGAGGATTTTTCAAACTTGTAATAATGTAACGAACCTGTGAAAAATTAACATATTGGTGCTCAATATAAATAGTTGTTAAACATTGGCAGAGGGATTAATTGCGGAACTCAATATCAAGTTCAGCAATTTAGTTAATGAGATTAGTTTTTAGTTAATGCAGTCTCATTTGTTAGCAAAATAACGTGTAACGGCAGGTTGGTAAGGGGTATCGATCCCGACGTAAGCAGGTCCAAAAGCTGAAAGTCCGCGCTCAGTGATGAACTCTTTAGGTGCGGGAAGTACTACAATGGCCACGTTCATCTGTTTATGATAATTAGGATTGGTAATAGGGGTTAAGTTATCCATATCTAAGCTGCAAATTAAGTCAGGAATAGTGATATCAACCTTGTCATTGACCCTAACCACAAGGTTCTCATTTTTTACTTCGATATGGTAACGGTTGTTCTTATATTCACCCGTTCCGTCAATAAATACTTCGCCTATAGTAAAGCCATCTTGGGTTTTAAAGTTAAAATCAGTGACCACACCTCTGAATGCCACATAACCTTCACCGTGACTTGCTATCGCAGTTGCAATATCTTCGCTTTGTTCTTTGGCTAGACGATAAGCCTGACCAATCGCTAATGATTTAGAAATTGTTCCTTTAATGACGGCATTTTTTACTTGCTCAATGGGCATAGCATGATCAATCGCGGCAATGTCATTGCGACTTATCATAGATAAAGCACGGACAACGCTTTCAGCGCGTAAATCATCTATGACATTTTCACAGATAAAACACTCACCAAACTCATTAGCTGTGACTATTGGTGCTGCTGGAATATTATTAAAATAGTAAGTTGAATGGGTTATCTCTGGCACTGCTCGTCCTGCTACATCAGCATCAATAATATAGCCATTTGCCATTGCAGCAACGTAGAATGAGATAGCGGTATTTGAACCGCCTAATTCACAACAAATGGTGCCGTAGAATTCATCGCCCGTGTATTTTTCTAAGCGTCTGAAAGCGGTCATGATTGAGCTGCTATTTGACTTAGGCAGACGCGTATATTCCTGCTCTTCCTCTACTGTGAGTGGTGATAATGCACCGAGCATATAAGGAGTGCAGATTTTTTTACCTGTTGGCACATCATCAACACTGACTAAGTTAAAGGTTTTACCTTCTGCGAGTGCTTTATCAATATAATAGAAGCCCTCGTCAAGCTCACCCCCCCCACCAGTTCCTAAAATAGCGCAACCGTGCAATATGTCTGATAAGTCTAATCGAGTCAGTGTTTTCATCGTATACATCTCTTAAGCTATAGGTTAAGGGAAAGTCAAAAGGGGCTAACCGCGTTAATGTTAGGGACTAGCTAAAAAATATGTTTTCAAAAGTGGCGACTACACAAAACAAATGATGGTTTAGTTTGAGCGAGACAAACGATTTTTTTGCCAAACTTTCATCAATAGGTAATAACTCGGCATTGTGATGATGATTGCATCGCACACTTCAATTCCAGTAAAAGTGAAATAACCGTTATTGACGAGTAGCGAGGTCGAAATACCAATTCCCCAAGCTATAACGGCTAAATAATTTATTGCAGGTAAATGAGAAATTTGTGCTAATTGATAAGTTTTTTGTCTGCGAAGGATAAAAAAATCGACGACATAAATAGCAGCAACAGGCGTGAAAATGATCGATAAACTAAATAAAAAGTCGGTAAAGTTTGCTAATAGATTGAATGAAGCAACGATAGTACCCAGTACACCAGCCACTACGATAATTTTCCATTCTTCCCAGTTAGCATTAATGGCATTAAATCCTAATGCTGCACTATAAAGGTTAACTACATTAGTGACCCAGCTGGACATGATTAATAATATAAAGGCTAATGTACCAATTCCAAGCGTAAGCATCACTTGTAAAATGTCATTTTGCTGAACTGCTAAGCCAGCCATTGCCGCAGCAATATACACAAATGTATTTAGCAGTAAAAAGGGCAGGAATGAGGCGACAACAGTATCGGTTTTGGTTTTAGCGAATCGAGTAAAGTCAGGCATCAGTACCACACTGACGATAAAACTTCCGACCACGGCGGATACAGCCTCACCAAAACTAAGTGAAATAGTGTCCATTTGGTTAGTCTGTGCTGCAGTTTCTGTCGCGGGGAGCACGTAGCCAAAACTCTTGTAAAGCATATATGCGGTCAATATAAACAGTACGGGAACAAACAAACTGGATACTTTTTCAATAAGCGAAAAGCCCCAGATAGTGGTCAGCGTAATAAGGACCCCTGCAGAGATCTCTAACGCCCAGATAGGAAAGGTAAAATTAAACATTTGCAGTATTAAGCTTTGCGATACTTCGCTAAACAAATTGATGTTAACGCCGTACCAGCCAAGTAAAGACAAGACAAATGCCAAAGTAAGCAGGTTGGCGCCTTTTGTACCAAACACAAACTTCATCGTCATACATGATGCTAAGCGGTTATGCATGCCTACTAAGCCCGTTATCGCACCGAGCACAGATAGAATGACACCACCTATTAAGAATGCATAAATACTTTGTGTTATACCGAGTGCGCCGCCTAATTCTAAGCCAGTAATGAGTCCAGGAACAGCAAAGGCAAGGCCGCCATTAATCATTCCAATACGGATGCCACCTACGGTTTTATGTAAAGGAACAGGGCTGGTGGCATAGTCGTCAAGTAATCCATCATAATTTGATTTATCAGCATTTGATGGTGCCGAGCTTGACTGACTATTTGGTTGTACTGGCTGATTTACTGACATGAACCCTCGACAGGCCTCAATTGAGGCCTTTGATTTAATGATTAATGAATTAGAAATTATATATGGCTTCAATACCATAGGTACGAGGTTTGTTTGGCATACGTGCTAAGTCAGTTACGCCATCCCCATAAAAGAAGATATCTTCAATTGTGCGTTCATCGGTAAGGTTATTCACATAAAGTTGTACTGTCCAATCGTCAGACTGTAAACCAACGCCAGCGTTAATAGAGGTGAACGTTGATGAAGTGACATCGGGAATTTCAATATCAAAATATTGTGGCCCCTGTACTTGAATATCTGCTCGCGAAACGATTGACCAATTAGCACCAATAGGGAAGAAGTGGTTAGCTGAAAGTGTATAACTGTATTCAGGCACCCACACTTGTGAGTAGCCTTCAAGTTCAGGCCTATCAGAGAACTCTTTAATTTCAGAATCAATAATGCCAGCATTAAAACGCACATCAAGATTCTCTGTCGCAGCCCAACCTAATTCAACTTCTGCACCTTTGGTTTCTACTTTATCGATAGCAAGATTTTCTAGGGTAAAGCTATCAACATTAAATTGGGTAATTTGCGCATCAGATTGTGAAATCATAAAGATTGCACCGTTTAAGGTTACTGTATTTGAAAATAATGTCGTTTTAAAACCCGCTTCATAGCTATCGGATACTTCTTGATTAAATACGCGATTAATTCCTTCTGCTGGTTCATTAAAACCACCACTTCTAAAGCCTTTTGAGTAACCGGTATAAAGTAATAAATCTTGGTTCATTTGATAAGCTAAAGTGAATTTAGGTTGCCACTCACTGAATGTATCTTCAGCAAATGTGTCTACTGGATAATTAGGATCGTAAGACTCTCGCTTGTCATTGTCGTATCTAAGCGCAGCAGTCAACTCAAGTTTATCGGTAATGTCATAGTTGATTTGTCCTGATAGTGCCCAGGCTTTACTGCTATTTTTATCAGCAATGGTCAGATAAATCATATCGTCAGTAAAGTCATCTCTGTCTAACGGGACATCACCTAAGAAATCGTCGAAGAAGTTAATGGTGTTATCACGTTTTTTGTCTTGATAAAACGCAGATACTGCCCATCTTAATGGTTGGTCACTTTGAGAAGTGAATCGAGATTCCACCGTGAATGATTTCACATCAAATAGGCCTTCAGTGCCAAATGGGGCACGGAAAAAGTCTTCTTCGTCAATAAAGGTTGGATCAGCCGAGTAATCTCCATCGTAAAAGTGATTGTTCTCAGAGCTGCTATAGGCTGTGATTAAATCGAATGTACCAAGGTCGTAGTGTTGAGTTAATTTTGCACTGACTTCATAAACATCACGTTGATCGTTATTACGAATATTTTGAGAGGTTGGAATATCAAAATCTTCAGCAGTTTCCTCTGTTACACCTTGATAATAAGCAAAACCCGCGTCGCTGGTGGTGTATCTGCCGCGAAGATTTAAACTGGTATCGTCAGTTAATTCGAACTCTAGCTGACCAAAAACCGAGTCTTCGGAAAAATAATCTGCTTGTTCATCTAAAAATACATTATCAATTAAACCATCTGAATTTTTGGTGTAGCCACCGACGCGAAAGAAAGCGCTACTGTCATCATTTAATGCACCAGAGACGACACCATTTAAATTATAGGTCTTGCCATTACCATATGAGCCTTTTAGCGTACCTTCCAACTCTTCAGTTGGTTTTTTTGTGGTCACAATGACTGCGCCGCCGATAGCGCCTTTACCGTATAGCGCACCTTGGGCACCACGCATCACTTCGATACGTTCTATATCAACTAAGTCTTGGTTGATAAACTCTAAATCAGGGGCTGTAACGCCATCGACGACAAACGCTAATGGCGCATCTCCTACCTGTGGGGTGATGAGGCCTCGAATCGTAATACGCGCTAAACCAGGGCGAAAGTTATCTAATTGGCTTAAGTTTGGGGTCAGATCAGCAACATCACGAAAGTTTTCAATGCGCTGATTTTGGATCATATCACCACTGAATGCGGTAACAGAGTCAGGTACATTTTGCAGGGTTTCCACACGGCCACGAGCGCTTACTTCAATTCGCTCAATACCAGTATCAGCATTGCTCGATTGTTGCTCTTCTGCCGAATGAGCAATATTAATAAAAGATAAACTGATGGCAGAGGCTAAAATTGTTTTTGAAAAAAACTGACGATGGCTGTGGTTCATGTGTTTGCCCTCATAGGCTGATATGCATAAATATGTAAATATTGTGCATGTGTGATATCCGTTACAACCATTGTGGCGCTTTGTGGAAAAATAATATTTTGTAATGCTATTTAAATGCAGTGAAAAATTATCGCTTTGAGATAAAACTAACGAAATTTTGCAACCAAATGAGAGATAATCCATTATAGGCAAGGTAAATATAGGCTTAGGTTTCTGAAAATGAAAAAGAAAGTAAAAATTGATAGTTACAATAAGAAAATTTTGGCCACACTTCACCTTGAAGGCGATCTCACTAATATCGAATTAGCCGATAAAGTCAGCTTATCACCCAGTGCGTGTTTTCAAAGAGTCAAAGCGCTGAAAGAAGCTGGTTATTTTAGAACCTTTCACGCTGATGTGAATTTAGAACAAATTTGTGAACACGTAATGGCATATGTCGAGTTTACCTTACATGACAACAGTGCGCCTTCTAGCCGCCGATTTGTGAGTGCGATTCAAGACATTCCAGAATTTATGGATTGCATGCAGCTAAGTGGTGATGTGGATTATATGTCCCTTAGTTGTTTTCCAAATATCAAAAAGCTTAATGAAATTTGTACTGAATTATCAGATCGTCCAGAGTTAAGCATTAAAAATATTAAAACCCGTATCGTATTAGAGCGCAGTAAGTGGTTTTTAGGTTACCCATTAGGCAGCCTTAAATGGCTAGATGATAATGCGCAAGAGAGCGAATCAGCTTAATAACTGAACTTTAATATGGTTTATTGTGACACAGGAATTAATGTCCTCAGAACAATTATCATAGTTATTCACATTAGATTGTTTATTATTTAAAACTGTCGCAGATTCTGGTTAGGATTTTTGGGTTAATGACTCTTTATACAGAATAAGTTCAGCGTAAATTTGTTTGCTAAATCGATAAACCATAATTTTTATTCTAAATGAAAAGACCCGTTATCAAAGCTGATAACAGGTCTTTAATCTAGCCGTATTTAACTTTTGACTGGCACTATTTACTGGCATGAATTGCAGAGATTAAACACAGCCAGCATTTCAAAGTCAGAATAATAACAAGTCAGTTATGTTAAAAGGCAGCCGTTACTGCAATTTTGTCATTAAAAAAGCTAGCCATTACTAAAAGTATCACCACTGCTTTGTTCTTGAGTAATATCTGCAGCAATGGTTTTCATTGCTGTGGTCAGCTTAGTAAGCTGAACTGAGCTAATGGTGTAGGGCGGGGTGATATATATGACATTACCAAAGGGTCTTATCCATACTCCAAGTTGAATAAAGGCTTGCTGAAGTGCGCCGGTATTAATTGCACTGTCCATTTCAATCACACCGACAGTGCCAAGCACTCTCACATCTTTTACATGTTGATAATGAATAGCCTCTGCGAGTTCAAGTGTCATTTGCGATTCGATGTCGCTGACTTGTTGTTGCCACTTGCCCGTTTGTAATATGGCTAAACTGGCATCAGCAGCGGCGCAAGCTAATGGATTTCCCATGAAAGTAGGGCCATGCATGAAGACTCCTGCAGGTGAGTCACTTATGCCGGTTGCGACTTCATCTGAACAAATTGTTGCGGCGAGACTAATATAACCACCCGTTAACGCTTTACCTAAACATAAAATATCAGCTTCAATATTGGCATATTCATAGGCAAACAGCTTACCTATACGGCCAAAACCGGTTGCTATTTCATCTAAAATTAACAGCACTTGGTATTTATCACACAAGGCGCGTAAAGCGACTAAGTAATCGGCTGAGTAAAAGTGCATTCCGCCAGCTGCCTGCATGATAGGTTCAATAATAAGGGCGGCAATCTTGTGGTGATTTTCTATTAAAATCGCTTCTAATTCATCTGTATCACCACTGACCAACGCCTGATTAAAGTCTGACTGCGGCGCGGGGGCAAATAATTGTTCAGTGACAGCATTACCAAACATAGTATGCATACCATTATCAGGATCGCAGACACTCATGGCTGCAAACGTATCGCCATGATAACCACGTTTAACGGTGAGCAATTGTTGTTTCAATGGCTGGTTTTTACCTTGCCAATATTGCATGGCCATTTTCATGGCAACTTCTACTGCAATCGAACCTGAATCGGCTAGAAACACTTTGGTCAGATTAGGACTGGTCATATCCACTAAGCGCTTACACAAGTTAATTGCAGGTGCGTGGGTAATGCCGCCAAACATCACATGACTTAATGTGGTTAATTGATGCTGCATGGCTTCAATAATTTCAGGACGATTATAGCCATGAATACAAGCCCACCAAGAGCTAGTGCCATCAATTACTACTTGGCCATCTGATAAGGTTAATTCACAACCATCGGCTGAGTGAACCCCGGTGACTTTCGCAGCTTGGCTCATTGAAGTGTATGGGTGCCAAATATGTTGCTTATCGAAAGCAAAGTCTATTTCGGAATTAATTGTCGAGTCAGAGTGTTGAGAATTTAAGTTGTTCATATTTTAACCGTTAGTCAAGGTGTGGTGCTTGGTAGCATTGACAGTTTAAACGCTGAAGGTATCCTAACCCAATATAAAGTGAATATAAAATGAATAAAAAAGGATTAATCATGTCATCGTCAGCGATCCGTCACGACTGGACTAAAGCAGAAATTGAAGCACTATTTGCTTTACCAATGAATGATTTACTGTTTAAAGCTCACAGTATTCATCGTGAAACCTTTGATCCTAACGAAGTGCAAATTAGTCGTTTATTGTCGATTAAAACTGGTGCTTGTCCTGAAGACTGTAAATATTGCCCACAAAGTGCGCGCTACGACACGGGTCTTGAAAAAGAACGTTTACTGGAAATCGAAAAAGTGATTACCGAAGCGAAAAGTGCCAAAGCTGCAGGGGCATCACGCTTTTGTATGGGAGCAGCTTGGCGTAACCCGCGTGAACGTGACATGCCTTATTTAACTCAAATGGTGAAAGATGTTCGTGCGTTAGGCATGGAAACCTGCATGACCTTAGGCATGTTGTCACCTGATCAAGCTGATGAATTAGCCAGTGCAGGCCTTGATTACTACAACCATAATTTAGATACATCGCCAGAGTACTACGGCGACGTTATCACGACTCGTACATACCAAAACCGTATTGATACCCTATCAAATGTTCGCGCATCTGGCATGAAGGTCTGTTCAGGCGGCATTGTAGGCATGGGCGAGAAAGCAACAGACCGAGCAGGTTTATTGCAGCAACTAGCTAACCTTGAACAACATCCAGATTCAGTACCTATTAACATGCTTGTTAAAGTAGCAGGCACACCATTTGAAAAAATTGATGATTTAGACCCACTTGAATTTGTGCGCACGATTGCAGTGGCGCGCATCATCATGCCTAAATCTCGTGTACGTTTATCTGCAGGTCGTGAGAACATGACCGATGAACTGCAATCTATGTGTTTCTTTGCTGGTGCAAACTCGATCTTTTACGGATGTAAGTTACTGACAACACCAAATCCTGAAGAAAACGATGATATGACTTTATTTAAACGCTTGGGGTTACATCCTGAGCAAGGTCCATCTGCTGATATCGAATCAGACAGTGCTTTACTTGCCAAAGCAAATGCCAAAAAAGATAAAGCAACTCAACAGTTTTTTGATGCTGGCGCAATTTAATCGTTAATAGGTTTTGATATGGTAAGTCATCCAATCTTAGATAAAATCAGTCAGCGAATGCAGCAACTGAATAATGATGGCTTACTCAGAAAGCGTAAATTGTCTCACGACAATAGCAATCCAAGCGTTATCGATTTTAGCCATAATGATTACCTAGGATTAGCGAGTGCCAATGAAATGGTTGATGCCCTTACACAAGGGGCAACAATCTATGGCGTAGGCAGTAAAGCCTCGCCGTTAGTTTCAGGTTATAACCAAGCACATTTTCAATTAGAACAGAGTTTATGTGAACTCACAGGACACGAAGCGGGGCTACTTTTTTGCTCAGGCTTCAGCGCCAATCAAGCGTTAATTAAAACTCTATTTGATGCAAATAATGTGGTGATTGCCGATAAGCTTATTCACGCATCAATCATTGATGGAGTAAGAGATAGCGGGGCAGTCTTTAAACGCTTTAAACATAACGATTTAAATCATGCCAAGCAGCTACTCGAACGCAATCCCAATAGCGTGGTTATTACCGAAAGTGTCTTCAGCATGGATGGTGATAAAGCACCATTAAAGTCGTTACAGCTTTTGTGTCAGCAGTATAATAGTTTGCTTGTGGTTGATGATGCCCATGGCTTTGGGGTCACGCCAACTCAAGCCAATGGTAAGTTTTGCGATATCCAATTGGTGACATTTGGTAAAGCTCTTGGTTGTCAGGGCGCAGCCATATTAGGCCCCAAAGCAGTGATTGATTTTATGGTTGCTCAGTCTCGCCAATATATCTATTCAACAGCGTTATCACCTGCCAGTGCATATTTGGCACTAGCCGCAGTAAAATTAACCCAAGAACAACCACAAAGGCTTGAAGCCTTGAATGCCAATATTGCCGAATTTAGGCAGGCTTGTGGCAAAAACAATATTGAACTCACCGATTCAACCACTGCTATTCAACCTGTTCTCATTGGTGATAGTAATAAGACAGTGTTAATAGCGAGCAAACTTTTTGATTTAGGCTTTGCAGTTGGGGCGATAAGGCCACCGACTGTACCCGCAGGGCAAGCAAGGCTTCGCATTACGATTAACGCGCAGCATAGTAAGCATGATATTGCTGAATTGGTTTGTGTATTAGCCACCTTAATTTAATTTTTAAGCATACTTTTATGATATAAGCATACTTTTATGATAAATGTATCGTTTCGAGAGCGTGAATGAACTCAAATAACCCTGTGGCAGTGAAGTTTTCTCAGGCAGCGACAACTTATAAACAACATGATGTGTTGCAGCGGATCACCGCTGAAAAACTATTAAGCAAAGCGGCGCTTAAAGGCAGTCTTGTTGATATTGGTTGCGGTCCTGGCACTGATTTCACTGCGTACGGACAAGACATTACCAAAGTGACCGCGGTGGATTTATCAGAGCAAATGCTGGCAGTAGTAAACCAGTCTTTTCCTTCATATCTTACCTTGTGCGCCGATGCTGCTAACCTACCTTTATCTCAGCAACAATTTGATGGGCTATATTCAAATCTAGTATTGCAATGGTGCGGTGACTTAACGGCAGTATTTAACGAGTTTCATCGAGTCGTTAAACCTAAAGCCACGTGTTTTATCAGTATTGTTACCAGTGGCAGTTTACCTGAGCTTGAAACATTGGGGTTAGGGCACAACGCTTTTCGAACCGTTGAACAAATAACAGCAGCAATCGATAGCCAATATTGGCAAGTTGATTCAGTTAATGAATGCAGTGAATCGCTCTATTTTAATGATTTACGAACAATGCTTTATTCAATAAAAGGTGTTGGTGCTTCGGTAAAATCTCACCAAGAAAACTTGCATAGCTGCTGCTCAGATAAAAGCGGCTCAAATAAAAGTCGCTCGCATACAAGCCGCACAGGATTAGAAAAGGTATCACTTCGTGGCCGTAAGGATTGGTTAGCATTAAAGCAACATGCTGAAACGATGCGACAGGCAGAAGGTATTCCACTGACATATCAAATTACCTATTTGCAGTTAACAAAAAAATAGAAGGTTTATTGCAATGATTTATTTCATCACAGGCACTGATACCGATAGCGGTAAAACCTTAGTGTCGTCAGCATTATTACATGCGGCAGAAGGCACTAAAATTGGTGTTAAACCCATCGCTTCTGGTTGTGAACAAACCGAAAACGGCCTGAGAAATAGCGATGCCTTGGCACTAATTGCAGAGTCAAATATCAAGCTTGATTATCAGCAAATCAACCCCGTTGCATTTAAGCCAGCTATTGCACCGCATATTGCGGCTAAGCAACAAGGGCTAGCGTTGACGGCACAAGGTGTAGTGGACTCCTTACCACTAACTGAGCTTGAAAAGGCTGATTTTGGATTAATCGAAGGCGCTGGTGGCTGGCGTTTACCGCTAGGCAATGGCGAGTACTTATCTGACAGTGTTAAATTGTTAGCAACACAACATCAAGTCGGTATTATTTTGGTGGTTGGCATGAAGTTAGGTTGCCTTAATCATGCTTTATTAACCCAAGAAGCGATATTGGCTGATGGATTAACCATCGTGGGGTGGGTTGCGAATCAAGTGGATCCTGACATGGCATATCAAGATGAAAACCTCGCGACGTTAACACAAATAATGACCTCTGAGTTTATGGGTTATGTTCCTCACTTATCTAACCCAACCGCAAAACAAGCTGCTCAATCTATTCGCTTTACTAGGGCCTGTTGATCTTTGCTGGTTAAGTTTTGTTCGAAATAAAAGCGTTTTAATCGAGGCGAATGAATTGATGCCTAGTCATCTAAGCACCTTTTATTCACAAAGATGCATTCAACAAAGAGTAAAACGCTTTTAGTCGAACCCTTTGGGCAGCGTTTGTTGGTCATTTTTACTGCGTTATCGACTTTTTATGTAGAATAACTACACCACAAAGTCTCTGCCTTGTACAAATGACCAACAATTCGCTGCAAAAATAACCTCGAAAGATCAACAGGCCCTAGCGCATTAAAAGTAAATCGCATTAAAAGTTAATCACTTTTTACATTTATTACTTTATATCCATAGGGCTTAAAACACCTGTTTGGTGTAAGCCTGCAACATGGGTATATATTTGGGTTGTTTTTACATCATTATGGCCAAGTAGTTCTTGTACGGTCCTTATATCATGCCCACCTTTGGGGTTACGTATGTGCACCTGCATCACCTGTGAATCGATGTCACCAACCTGAAGTGAAATAGCCTCACCGAGGCGCAATCCCATACTGTATAAGGTGTGAAAACACACTTGATATCGCAGCTTATGAGTAAGACTAATAACGATAGAGACTTCTGCGGGCGTAAGCATATCTGGCAGTCTATTGACTTGTGGCGGCTTAACAATATTAAGCCACTGCCAGTGCTGGTCAAGGACATATCGATAGACCTATTTACAAGTGATTGTGCAACCCATTACGGTCAAGTTTCACGGTGCTCCACGAATGTAAGGCAATCAAACTGGCAAAGTAGCGCTTCAAATCATCGATTGAAAGGTTATCAGGACATGCATCGAAATAAGCACTAATGCGCCTGACAGCGCAGCTTCGTTCAACAAGATCATTAATGATAAATCACAATCAATACGAATTATCGTACAGCTTATAATCTGCATATTAGTTCTGAACTGTAATCTCATTACACTATTTATTGGTAATACCTATATGAATAATTGGTAATAAACCTTTGTAAATTTGGGATACAGCTGAGTCACTGACTAACTTTGTTCTGTTATTTGGTAATGTTGTCATATCCATTGGTAGTGAATATAAAAACCATTCAACAATAACAGCTCGTTCCTCCTATAAGTTTCTGTTTATCATGTTCTTTTTATTTTGTGAAAAATGTGTCAAGCCAATGCGCTAGTCTTTTTTAATCCCTTGTTACTACCAATTCTGGTTTTTGGTAATGCTTGTGGCACTATTTTGGTTGACAATGATATGTTGTGTTGGTTATATTTTGTTTAACACAAAGTTACAGGTGTAAACAAGTTGTTAAGTGTGTGAGTGTTTTAGGTGGGTTGTGTGTGATTCTGTGCGTAACAATTAATCATAGCTCTTTGATCATATACAACAAAGAGTTCTGCTTATTTTTAAAACGAAATTAGATAAATTTTGGTGTTAATTAGAAGCAAAGTCTTACCTATTTTTATTACGTTTTTCAGGGTTAGTTAAGTTCATGTGTAGGTGCGTCACTTCATGCTGCGCATATAGGTATTCTAAGTAAGCTATGAAAATAGTTAAGCCGAACAATACACGATCATATTCAACAAAGAGATCGTAAATTATAAAGGATTCCAATATCAACACATATAAATCTTACCGACATATTCAAAAGAAAATGTGTGACGTTTTCGCTGTGCTAGTTTTTGCTTTAACTGTTTTTAGCGCATCACTCAATGCTCAGGAGATTGAGGAGAATACGCTTATTCCTAAGTCACACACTAGTCTTGCTGAAGGTGTTTTACTGGGGGATTTGTCAAAACTCGATCCGCTTAAAAAGCCAGGTGAAAATTTTGACTTACTCGATTGGTCGTTAACGTTGCCAACCGATCTCAACAAAGATAAAAAAGCTGATACCGTCTATGAGAAATCATTAGGTAAGGGCTTTAACTTAAAGCCATTTTTTTATACAGCAGATGATGGTGGTTTGGTATTCGCTTGCCCAAACGTAGGTGCCAAGACCTCAAAAAATACAAAATATGCGAGAACCGAACTACGCGAAATGCTACGTAGAGGTAATAGCAGAATAAAAACTCGTGGCCTGACTAAAAATAACTGGGTTTTCAGCAATGCGCATGGTTCGGCGAAAGCTAAGTCTGGGGGTGTTGAAGGCAGTTTGGAAGGGACGTTGGCAATAAACCGAGTATCTACCACAGGTGATAAAAAAAAGGTTGGACGCGTGGTCATCGGGCAAATTCACGCGACGGATGACGAACCTATTCGTTTATATTATCGAAAATTACCAGCCAACTCGAAAGGGGCTATTTATTTTGCCCATGAAATAAATGATGGTGATGATATTTGGATAAATATGATTGGCTCACGTTCACATACTTTGTCAGACCCTGATGACGGAATCGCCTTAAACGAAAAATTCTCTTATAAAATTTCCGTCGAAGATGAAGTGTTGTTCGTCACTATAATCAGGGAAGGTAAGCCTAATATTACTAAGTACTACGATATGAAAGATAGTGGTTACAGTGCTAGTAACCAGTATATGTACTTTAAAGCGGGTGTTTATAACCAAAACAATGGCGGCGCCGAAGGCGATTATGTGCAAGCCACTTTTTATCATATCCACAACATGCATAAAGGTTATAAGTTTTAGCGCATTTAACACATCAATTTAAAATTCGTAACTCGTAATTCGTAACTACAATTATTGGTTATATTTTTATTTAAATTAATAGGTTAAAACCTTTGTTTGGGTTTCGTCTGTTGAAATTAATATAACTCTAATTTAAATATAAGAATTTAATAGCAGTAACCTGATTGCAATAATAAATATAAGAATTTAATGGCAGTAATCTGCTTGCAATAATAAATATAAGACTTTAATGGCAGTAACCTGCTAGCAATAAAAAATATACCAATATATGGCATTAACATGCTTATTAAAATACTAAGGGGAAGTACGGTATGTCGACGAAAATAAGTAAAAAAACAAAACCCATCCATAAAATAGGGAAGTTCAAGCTTTCACCTATAGCAAAATGGATGAAGCTTGCTGCATTTACTTCTTTAACCAGTTCTTTTGCATTTTCGGCAATAGCACAAGAAGCAGAAACTGAAAATCTAGATAAAGTTGATGATGATATAGAAGTTGTTGTAGTTACTGGTACACGTAGAACAATTCAAGACCAAATTGCAATAAAGCGTGAATCTACCACGGTTGTTGACGGTTTATCTGCTTCAGATATTGGTGATTTACCTGCACTTTCAATTGGTGAGGCGCTAGAAACATTAACGGGTGCATCATCTCACCGTGAAAATGGTGGTGCTACTGAAATCAGTATTCGTGGTTTAGGCCCATTCTTAAGTGCCACTAACATCAATGGCCGTGAAGCGACCAATGGTAGTGGTGACCGTTCAGTTAACTTTTCTCAGTTCCCATCAGAGTTGATGCAGAAAGTAGCTATTTATAAAACACAAGACGCTTCCATGATTGAAGGTGGTGTTGCCGGTGTTATTACCCTGGAGACACTTAAGCCTTTAGATTTTGGTAAGCAACGTTTTCAGGCTGAAGTAAAAGCTAACTACAACCCAGACCAAGCAAACGTTGACAATTCACTTCAAGATGATTTGGGCTACCGTGGAACACTAAGTTATGTTGATCAATTTGAGTTTGATAACGGCCAAGCATTTGGTTTAAGTGTGGGTTTTCAGCGTCAAGATATTAGCCAGCCAGAAGCTGAATATAGAAGCTCAAGCCCAACGGGTTCATCTTTGTGGGCATGTTTGAATGATCCAACCGATACCAATACTGGCTTTTTCCGCAGTGAAGCGGGCGATTGTGAAGATGAAATTGTTGGCTCGAATAACCAAGGTTATAATAATGAAATTGATCCAGAAACCGGTCTTGCAGTAGATGATGGCAGAGAATACGCATGGACTGGCTCAAGCCGAAGCTTCCGTCAAAATGAAACATCTGATGAAAGAGATGCTTTATTCTTTGCTCTACAATACCAACCCTCAAATAAATGGGATATCAATTTTGACGCGCAAATTTCAGATCGTACCCAAGCAGAAGCGCGTCATGATTTAATTTTCTTACAAAAGCGCGTTACACCGGGTGTAACGGGACAAAATCTGATCACAAACGATGTTGGCGGTATTCTACATTGGGAAGGTGAAGAACGTATCGAATCTGCGGGCGAGCAATTTTCGCGTGAAGAAAATTATCGTGGATATGGCTTGAACGTTGAACATTTTTTCTCTGATGATCTAAAGATTAGTCTTGACCTTGGCTATTCTAAAACTAGCCGTGAAGAACTACAAATAACAAACCGAGGAAGAACGAGCTCTCGTCCTTTCTTTTCTTGGGATTTAGGTGAACATATTCCTCATTTCACAGTTACTGATTTTGATGTGACTGATATTTCCAATTTTACTGACAGCCTTCGTACTCGTATCGACAGAGAAAATGTCCGCGACAACGAAATTATGGGTGCACGCCTTGATATTGATTATATTCTAGACGGTGATTTTTTCAGTAGCGTTCAAGCTGGCGTTCGCGTTTCTGAGCTAACATTTGTTCAATTTGGTGGCACGAACGGTAATGGCTCAAGAACTACATTTAATTTAGATGAATCTGCAACATCGGCCATCGACGTACTTGAAGGTTGCCAAATAGCCTTCCCTGAGACTGATTTTTTATCTAGTGTTTCTGACGGTGATATTATCACCCATGTTGACAGTTCAGGTAATGTTGTAGAAAGCGGTACAGGCGCTTCGTGGGCAACTTACAATAACGAGTGTTTCTCTCAAGCAGTAGCAGCATCACAAGGCGGCGAATTCGCATACCCAGAGGTTACATACGAGAATGCGGGTACTATTGACGTAACAGAAGAAACTATCTCTGCTTACGCCATGCTTAATTACGACACTGAAATGTTTGGTAAATTTATTCGTGGTAACTTTGGTGTTCGTGTAGTGAACTCTGACATTACCTCTATTGGCTTTAGAGAAGGTTTCGACGTTGTCACTGATCCGGCGACAGGTATCGTCGAATTAGTACCAGACGGAAGTATTGAAAAGATTGTTGGTGGTGGTGATTACACTGAAGTACTACCAAGCTTTAACTTAGTCGTTGATTATAGTGACGATATTCTCCTAAGGGCCGGTATTTACCGAGGTATGTCACGTGCAGATCCGTCTGATCTAGGTTATAGCCGCACATTCGTAACCGATGACTCGGATGACCCTGAATCAGTTGAAGATTTGTTGGTTGGTGTTAATGGTTCAGGTAATCCTGATCTTCAACCATTAATGTCATGGAACTATGACGCTGCTTTTGAATGGTATCCAAGCGATGACTCTATGGTAGCGTTAGGTGTTTACTACAAGCAATTCAATGGCGGTTACCAACAGCAAACACAGTTAGAGAATTTTATCGTTGACGGTGTGGAAGTTTCTTTACCTATTACTAATTCAGTCACTACTGACGAAAATAGTGACCTTTATGGTTTTGAAGCGACATTCTCCTATCGTTGGGACTTAGGCATTGGTGTGAAGCTTGGTTATAACTATGCAGATACAACCTATGAGTTTGAAGATAGTAACTACGGTAGTACCTTTACTACTGATTTAGATGGTGTTGCTATTCAGGATACCGTAGGTATTGTTCCTCCTGCCTCAGTACCTGGGTTTTCTGAACATGTATTCAATGGACAGATTTACTATCAAATAGGCGGTTTTGATACTGCTCTTATCTACAAGTATCGTAGTGAATACTTCCAACCATACACTTCTAACGGCACAAGACTGCGTTATGTTGATGAGGCAGGTATTTGGGAAGCTCGTGCTGCTTACAAAATCAATCAACACGTTCGTATTAAAGTTTCAGCAATTAACTTGTTCAGTGAGCCTCGCAGTGATGACTTCTATACCCAAGGTAACTTAGGTCAAGTAAGTGATTACGGTCCTCGCCTGTTTGCAGGTGTCAGCTTTAAGTACTAGCCAAGTCTAGTACTTAAATAAAACAAGCTAAATTTGGAAAAAGAATCTTTTTTGGAGTCATAAAAATGAATAATAAATCCTTTATACCGCTCATCATTGCGACAGGTCTATTAGGTTGTGGCGGTGATGACGGTGCTGAACTAGATGGAAATACTCGCGGTAGTATAGCAATAACCGGAAGCAATTTTATCGCTGGCGAAACAATCTCTGCAGCAGCTACTGATGCTGACGGAATTATAGCTGATACACTTACTTACGTATGGTCAACAGGTGTTATTGGTACATCCATCACCATTACTGAAGCCGATGAAGGTTCAGTCATTTCTGTTTCTGCTAATTATACTGATGAGGCAGGTTTTACCGAAGGTGTTGGTGCATCTACACCTACTATCAATCCAACCTTAAATGTTTCTGCTAGCATTATTAAGGGCCCTATTGATGGTGCAACTTGTGACATATTTGAAGTTGATGATAGTGGTGCAGCGGTTCTTCCTGCACAAGCTGCTGCAACCTCTGATGTTTCAGGTGGTGTTACATTTAGCGACGTACACTTCGAAGGTACAGGTTTAATTGCATGTACTGGCGGTACTTATACGGACGAATCAACAGGTTTAACCTTAGATGCTCCTCAACTAAGATCTGTAGTGAATGTAGTTGAAAATATAGTAGAGACTGATGCAGCGGGTCTGGAAACTATACTACCACCACCTACCTATGTTGTTTCTCCTTTAACCGAAATGGCTGTTCAAAACGCGGGTAGTGATTTAAACCAGTTTGCTGACGAAGCTAAAATAATTAATGCTCGTTTTGGTATTCGTTTTGATACAACAGAAGTGCTTCCTACTTTAGTTGGTACTGTTGAACTTGGCGCTGATGGTGCTGAAGATGCTGATAGATATGGTTCTGTGCTAGCGCTACTATCACAAGTTGATGCAGACAACGCAGACGCAGATTTATCTACCGTTATGCAAGATCTTGCAAGTGACGTCGCTGATGGTTCTTTTTCTGAAGAGTCTTTAGTGACACTTGAGACAGCACAAATTAATTTGCAAACGACTTCACAAGTCGCTAGTTCTGTTGATGAGGCGTTACTTGACGTCATTGGCGCGTCTGTGGGTTATAACAATGACCCTGTTGCTGCAATCATCGAAGGAGAATTAGGTGGTACTGTTCAACATACTACTACGGATCCATTAACTGGTTCATTAACCATTATTGATCCAAACTTTCAAGAAGATGCTTTTGTTGCGCAAACTGATGTAGCACTTGATTATGGTACATTTAGTATCAGCGCTGACGGAAGCTGGTCGTATACAGTTAATACTGCAAACGAAACAGTGGCTAGCCTTGAGTTAGGTAATTCTGTAAGAGATTCAATCACTATCGCTTCTATTGACGGTACCACTGCTTACATTGATATTCGTGTAGCTTCGCTTACTCAGGTTGTAAAAATAAGCGATACAGGCGGCGATACGGGTGAGCTTAGATTTAGCGTTGATAACCTTCGTCAAGGTAAACTAAGTGCTTCTTTCACTAAAGAGGTTGCGCTTGGTAGTGATGGAAATATTAAAGATGCTTATATTACGCTTTATGGTTCTTCTGGTAGTTCTAGTGAAGCGTTAATGGATTTACGTATTCAAGGAACTCAAACTGGAGACGACGGCACTATAATTGATCCACGTTTCTTTGTTCGAAATACTGACAGTGACGCTTACCCTGGAAATTTAATCACTGCACCATTTGTTGAAGACCAGTTTTATGATGTAGAAATCACATGGGACTTAGACGAAACGGAACAAATCACCGTGACTATTGATGGTGAAGTGATTGGTGGCGGTTCTTTCTCTACTGCAGCGGTTGTTGACTCTGATTATACTGGCTTAGACCAGTGGTTCGCTGATGGTGTGAAAGCTATCCAATTTAGATTCGGTGATAATGATAGAACGATTCCTTTTGGTTCTTTTTATGTTGATAACATCGAGGTCTTCTCTGATACCGCTGGCACAACTAGTATATTTTCAGATGACTTTGAAGTTTATGATGCAGGCGAAACTTTAGATGGTACAGGCAGCAAGTATGGCGTAGCTATTTACTCAGAAGTTATCGTATTTGATGCTGGTGACGGCACAGTAGAAAATACGCCAGCGGCATTTTTTGATTTAGTAGGAAGAATTGCGGCTGATGAGGCAACGTTAACAGGCGCTGTAAGTATACTTGACCCAGATGTTGGCGAAGATTCTATTGTTCAGTCAACCTTAACGGGTATGTACGGTACATTAGAAATTTTAGATGATGGTTCATGGACTTATACCCTTGATACCACGGATCCCACTATTGCTGCGCTTGTTGTGGGTGAAAGTGAAATTGATACCTTTACCATTGAATCAGTTGATGGCACTACCGCTGAATTTACTATCACAATTACAGGTACAGTTGTTGTTGCTACTGGAGATAATAATGTCGCTAGAATGGCTGATACAACAACAGATGCTGATGCTGAATTACGTTTAACAACGGCCCCACTTGCTGAAGGCTCTATTTCTGCAACCATTAAGCGAAAAGCTATTGATGGCTTTACTCCTACAACAGGTGTTGGTGAAAGCAATACCGTTTACATTAGTATTTACGGTGGCTCTGCTTCTTCAAGTAACTTAACGGGTGAAGTTGCCTTTAGTAATGATGGCGTTGTTCAATATCGCGATGCAGATAAAAAGCAACAAACTATTGGAGACTTAACCTATACTGATGGTACTGATATTGATGTAGTTATTGAGTGGACTGCGACAGGTTATTCAGTGTCAATTGATGGTGGTTCTACGTTCTTTGGTCCTTATGTTGCAATTAAAACGGGGACAGCAACAGAAACGTACCAAGTCCGTATTGGTACCTCGGATAAAGAATCATCAAGAGAATTACTCGCTGATGATATCGTCATTGCTGATGATACAGACTCGGCAGTTCTGTCTGAAGACTTCGAGACATTTGCTGAGGGTGAAGATTTAAGCACGACTTACTCAAACTCTGCTGAAGCAACCGTTAAAACCATAGCGGGAACTAGTGTAAATAAAATTGCCAGAATGGCAGACACAACAACAGATGCTGATGCTGAATTACGCTTAACAACGGCGGCACTTGCTGAAGGCTCTATTTCTGCAACCATTAAGCGACAAGCTATTGATGGCTTTACTCCTACAACAGGTGTTGGTGAAAGCAATACCGTTTACATTAGTATTTACGGTGGCTCTGCTTCTTCAAGTAACTTAACGGGTGAAGTTGCCTTTAGTAATGATGGCGTTGTTCAATATCGCGATGCAGATAAAAAGCAACAAACTATTGGAGACTTAACCTATACTGATGGTACTGATATTGATGTAGTTATTGAGTGGACTGCGACAGGTTATTCAGTGTCAATTGATGGTGGTTCTACGTTCTTTGGTCCTTATGTTGCAATTAAAACGGGGACAGCAACAGAAACGTACCAAGTCCGTATTGGTACCTCGGATAAAGAATCATCAAAAGAATTACTCGCTGATGATATCCTGATTGATGATGCAACAGATACGTCGGTTTTATCTGAGGACTTCGAAAGTTATGCTGTGGGTTACGATCTCAGTACGACTTACTCTGGTTCTGCTGAAGCAACTGTGCAATAAGGCTAATCAAGTTGCAGTTGTAAATTAATTTTTTAAACAATGTGTTAAAAATGCCGCTTATTGATAGCGGCATTTTTTGTTCTTATTTTGTAGACCAGTACATGTTGACTTTAATGAGTGTGCAAAACTTATCGATAAAGTTGAAATGGAACGATTGTTCAAAGATTTTTTATGTAAGTAATATTCATCATTAACGAGATTTTAAAGTGATGTAATTCAGTTATCATCTCCAGTTGTTTGTTGAGATGTTTTAAAAACATTAGAGGAGAACGTATGTTGTTAAAGTTTGATGTGTTTGGAAAAGCTATGTCAGTTAAAAGAATAGACAATGAATGGCATTTATTTATAGACTCAAATACTGGGTTACGCACTCGGGTATATGATGTTGTGATCCCGAGTGAATTATCAGAACATGAGCTTGCTCGGTATTTAGGCGACATCTTTCACGAAAGTGCCAGAGACGATAAAACTGACGTGACTCGACTGAACTGAACTAGTCGTTTTGTTTTGAGAATATGCCTCAACTGCGAACCTATTATAATAAACTTCATTGCGCTAACTAACTCTACGGCTTAAGCATATTTACCTTGGATAAATGATGCTTCTAGCCAGTAGCATTATTTTATTCTTCCATTGTAGACAAAGTCGCTAACTACCTGTGCTTGCTGTAAAAACTAATCCTATCCATTCCTTGATGTGTTAGATAATTGAACTTACACTGTTATAAAAGTGTAACTGTAACCTCTTGCTGTTTTATTGTGTTTTTATGGACAAAAAGCAAGTAATGGATTAGCACTCACCATCAAGGATTTAGGGATAGCTATGGCATCGTTTTTCACTCCTCCAACATTTTCACTCGCAGTTATTATTACAGCAGCATCTTTATCGGGCTGTGAAAAGCCAGCTCCTCAAATAACCCCTAAATTAGTGGTAGTAGAGCAAGTGAATACCGCGACTGTGCCTTTATATGGTAATTATGTCGGGGTAACGAAAGCTTCTTTAGATGTCGAGGTTAGAGCTCGTGTTGACGGTTTTGTAGAAGGAAAAAGCTTCATTGAAGGCAGCGCTGTGAAAGAAGGTGCGCTGTTATATTCCATCGATAATAGACCTTATCTTGCTGTGGTTAATAGATTAAAAGCTAATGTTGAGTCGCAACAATCAGTGCTAGATAAATCTAAACGTGATGTTGAGCGGTTAAAGCCTCTTTATGAGCAAGATGCCACCAGTCAGCTAGATTTTGATAATGCGATATCGATATTGTCACAAGCAAGATCAAGTTTAGCAGCCAGTAAAGCTGAATTAGAAGAAGCTGAACTTGAACTCAGTTATACCGAAATCCGCTCGCCAATATCTGGGCTTGTTAGTCGTTCTGAAGTGGATATTGGCGCGTTAGTCGGTAGCAGCGGCCAGTCATTATTGACTCGCGTAAAACAAGTCAATCCAATTTATGTGACGTTTAATATGTCGGCGCTGGATTACCTTAATGCTCGCCGTCGTATGACCAGTTATTCTGCACAGCAAGAAGCAGAAGCTGAAGGTAAAGCAGTTGAGGGTTTTGTGAGAATTACACTGCCTGATAATAGTCAATACCGTTTTTTAGGCGATGTTGGTTTTACTGATCCTTCAGTCAACCCAGAAACCGGTACATTCCAAGTCAGAGCCGAATTACCCAACCCTGATAGAGAGTTGCTTCCGGGCCAATATACTAATGTGCGCATTAAACTCAATGAAGTGAATAATGCCATCGTCATCCCTCAAAAAGCCACGCAAGTGGAGCAGGGCGGTGTCTACGTGATGGTCGTCCTACCAGACAATAAAGTGGAACGTCGATTTATTGTCATTGAGCATCAAGGCGAAATGGGCGTTGTGGTTAAAAGTGGCTTAAAAGCAGGGGAGTTAGTGATTGTTGAAGGCATGCACCGTGTTCGCCATGGTCAATTAGCTGAGCCATTAACAGCAGAGGAATATCATAAGAAAGAAGATGTGATTCTTAAAGAACAGGCGCTTAAGCTGCAGGAGTTAGAACAAGAGCAGGAGCAAAACTGATGGCTCAGTTCTTTGTTAATCGACCTGTTTATGCTTGCGTGATTTCAATTGTTATCGTGTTACTTGGGCTTATTGCCATGTTTCAGCTACCAATTGATCAGTATCCCTACATTACGCCGCCGCAAGTCAAAGTATCAGCGTCATACCCCGGAGCAACATCAACCACTGCAGCAGAATCTGTCGCAACGCCGCTTGAACAAGAGCTAAACGGCTTGCCGAATATGATTTACATGAGTTCAAAAAGCACCAACTCAGGTAGTGCCAATGTCACCATTACTTTTGACGTGGGGACTAATCCCGACCTTGCAGCTGTTGATGTACAAAACTCAACGCAACAAGCTACAGGAAGTTTGCCGATTGACGTACAAACCGAAGGTGTTTCGGTTTCTAAAGAAGCTTCAGTTGAGTTATTAAAGCTTGCACTAACGTCAAGTGATGAACGCTTTGATGAAATTTATCTCAGTAACTACGGCACCATTAATATTGAATCAGCACTGAAGCGGATCCCAGGTGTTGGCCGAGTGAGAAACACAGGTGCAAGAAGTTACTCAATGCGAGTATGGCTAAGGCCTGACATGATGGCTGGCTACAGTTTAACAACTGCCGATGTGATAAGTGCAATCAAAGCGCAAAATAAAGAATCACCAGCTGGCTCTATTGGCTCACAACCTAACAGTGACTCACTTAGCATGACATTGCCGATTACTGCGGCAGGTCGTATGAGCAGTGTGCCGCAATTTAAAGAAATCATTGTGCGAGCAAATAACGATGGTTCAATTATCCGTTTACGTGATATTGCTCAAATCGAATTAGGCTCCTCATCTTACACATTACAATCGCAGTTAAATGGCGCTAATGCGACCATTTTACAGGTGTACTTATTACCGGGTGCCAATGCGTTAGAAGTGACAAAAAACGTAAAAGCAGAAATGGCAAAGCTGGCAGAAAAATTCCCCCAAGGCATGAACTGGGAAGTCTTTTTTGATGCATCTGTGTTTATCGAAAACTCAATAGATGAAGTGGTTAAGACACTGGTAGAAGCGCTGATTTTAGTGATTCTAGTGGTGTTTTTATTTTTACAAAATGTCCGCGCAACATTGATTCCAGCTATTGCGGTGCCTGTTTCTTTGATTGGTACGTTAGCAGCGATGTTAGCGTTTGGCTTTACGATTAACACAGTGAGTTTACTGGCATTAGTGCTTGCGATTGGTATCGTAGTTGATGATGCCATTGTGGTGGTTGAAAATGTTGAACGCTTAATGAATGAAAATGGTATGTCTTCTGTCGAAGCCACAAAAGTGGCAATGAAAGAGCTATCAGGAGCATTAGTTGCTACCAGTTTAGTGCTCGCCGCTGTATTTGTGCCAGTGTCATTTTTGTCAGGTATCACTGGCATTATGTACCGTGAGTTTGCGGTTGCGATTACCGTCGCAGTGCTCATTTCAACCGTCGTGGCGTTAACCCTGTCGCCTGCCTTATGTGCATTATTGCTAAAACCGGGTGATAAAGCCACGAGCGGCTTTTTCAAATGGATGAACGATAAACTGGATATCAGTACCAGCAAATACAGTGCTCTAGTCGCGCTGACCACAAAACATGCAAAGCGCAGTTATTTCTTGTTTGCATTAATGGTCGGTGGTGTTTATTTCATTATGTCGTCGCTGCCCTCAAGCTTTATGCCTGATGAAGATCAAGGCCGATTCTTTATTGATATGACCTTGCCAAATGGTGCAACGGTTAACCGCTCGCAAGCTGTGCTGAAAAAAGCTGAAGCTCATGTGTTATCCCATCCTGCAATTGCATATTCATTTACCTTAGCGGGCGAAAATAAACGCTCAGGTTCTAACCAGGCTAATGGTCAATTTGAAGTTATTTTAAAGCCTTGGGCGGACAGGGCTGAAAGTGATGCCACAGTACAAAAAGTGATGAAAGACATCCGTATTTCATTACATAAGGTGCTAGAAGCTGAATTTAATTTGTATTTACCTTCTGCTGTGCCTGGGCTTGGAAATGGCTCAGGTGTTGAGATGGAACTGCAAGATACATCAGGGACTAACTTTAAAGGGCTAATGGAAACGGCGGATGAACTGGTTGAAGCGTTAAAGTTACAACCTGAAATTGCCTCAGCAAGTTTGTCGTTGCAAAGTGCCATTCCGCAACTTCATTTAACTGTAGATGAAGCTAAGGCTATGGCCATTGGAGTGGATGTCGCAGATATTTATAGCACGATTAAAACCTTTACTGACTCCTCAACGGTGAATGATTTTAATTTGTTTGGCCGTGTTTATCGGGTAAAAGTGCAGGCTGAAGAGCAGTACCGTCAATTCCCTGAACAAATTAAAGATTACTACGTTCGATCTAATACTGGTGCGATGGTGCCTATTGGTGTGCTTGCTAAGTATGACTACACCGTTGGACCAGCTTCAGTAACCCATTATAACTTGTTCAGTAGCGCCTCTGTTAACGCAACGCCAGCACAAGGCTACGCATCGGGTGATGTAATTAAAGCCATTGAGCGGGTGGCTAAACCTATGCTACCGAATGAGTTCAGCTACGAGTGGACAGGTATTACTTATCAGGAAGTGCAATCAGCAAACCAAACCAGCATTGCCGTATCGTTGGCTATGGTGTTTGTATTCTTATTTTTAGCCGCGCTTTATGAGAGTTGGACGATTCCTATAGCAGTGTTGTTAATAGCACCGATTGCGATGTTAGGCGCTTCATTAGGCACCTTGATAAGCGGCATGGAAAGTAACTTATTTTTCCAAGTGGCCTTTATTGCCTTGATTGGTATGGCGGCTAAAAATTCAATCTTAATTGTTGAGTTTGCTAATCAACTTCATAAAGAAGGTAAAAGTCGAGTGGATGCTGCATTAGAAGCCGCGACCATGCGTTTTAGACCTATCTTAATGACTTCGATGGCATTCATATTAGGCGTGTTACCGCTGGTGTTATCAGTAGGCCCGGGCGCTGTCAGTCGCCAAAGTATTTCTATTCCAATCCTATGCGGAATGGTATTTGCGACCAGTATCGGTATTGTGATGGTGCCGCTATTTTTTGTCACCACCGCAGGTTGGTTAAAGTCTAAAGTGTCAGAAGATAAACACATTAACAAGCTTACTGATGTAAAGGGGGCTGACAGTGTTTAAATTACTTGTGCAAAAAATATTTGTTCAAAACGGTCTTGTTCAGAAACCAGCTAGATCCTTTGTTCCACTTGGTTTAAGCATACTGCTAACAAGCTGTGCGATGGGGCCTGATTATCAACGCCCTGAGATGGAGCTGCCTGCCCAGTATCACGATGATTTAGCCCAAGAGCCACAGACGAATCTTGGTTTATCGAAATGGAAATCGTTTTATTTAGACCCAGACTTACAAATACTTATCTCGCATGCGTTATCGCAAAATTTAGATCTCGAATCAGTTCGTTCGCGTTTAATTGCCGCTCGTTCAAAGGTTACAGTAACAGGCGCTGCCCTATATCCATCACTAGGGCTTGAAGCTGGCGCTGAGCGCGCTATTGATAGTGCGATTACTAGCACAGATCCTGAGCATGGTAATGAGTTTAATCTTGCTGGCACGGTTTCGTGGGAATTAGATATTTGGGGAGCCAATAGACGTCGAAGTGAAGCTGAGTACGCAAACTTTTTGTCAGCACAAGATGCGTTAAATCTAGCGGTAATTAGTCTTATTAGTGATGTTGCTAGTCGATATTACGAGTGGCTTGATATTGAACAGCGTTATCAAATTGCATTAAATACCGTTGAGATTCGTTTAAAAGAGCGTGACTTATCGCGTTTGCGTAAAAAGAACGGGGTGATTTCAGGCTTACAAGTACGCCAAGCTGAAGTCGAATATCAAAGCGCGAAAGTGACCTTGCCAGATTTAGATTTTGAAAGGAAAGCCAAATCTAACCAGCTAAAAATATTACTTGGGGAATTTAATTATCCGTTAGAAGCTAAAACAGGTGGTGAGCTACTTGAAGATATAACGTTATTTCCCAATAGCTTTGTGGTTGGCGTGCCATCGCAAATGTTATCTCAACGGCCAGATGTAAAAGCAGCGGAACAAGCATTGATTGCAGCGAATGCGAATGTGGGTGTGGCTAAAACTGCATTTTTCCCACAATTTACCATTAGCGGCAGTTACGGCACTGAAACAGATGACCTCAGCAGCATTTTTGATAGCCAAGGACTAACATGGTCGCTGCTTGGTGGTATTACTGCGCCTATATTTAATGCTGGTAGTATTTCAGCTCAATACGAGATTGCGCAACAAGAATATAAACAGGCAAATCTTGCCTATCGCAGTACGGTACTAAGTGCCTATTTTGAAGTGAATGATGCGATGAATAGTTTCAGGCGCTCAGAACTCGCTATCGAGGCGCAGCAAGATTTAGTCGCTGCTTCGAAGGAATATACTCGTTTAGCCATGCTGAGATACCGAAATGGTGTTTCTAGCTCACTAGATTTAATGGATGCTCAGCGAAGCTTATTCAATGCCGAGCTAACCTTAAGCCAAGTGAGGCGTGACCGCTTGTTATCAATGATTACCCTTTATCGCTCGTTAGGCGGTGGTGTGTTAACAGAACAAGAATTGCTAGATGTTCATAATTTAAGTGAACTTGAATCAAGTGCAATTATTGGAAGCGAAAGTTAGCATGATTCATTCTTGATTGAGTTTGGAAGATTAGCGGAATAAGCTTTTAGTGCAAGTATGATTTATGACTATAGTTTCTCAGCATGTAATTGCTGAAATAAAGTCAACTTTTGTTGATGCTGAGTATGAGTCACATGATTAATTAGATAATAATACACGTTTCTTGCACTGATAAAATCTGCTTGTTGTAATGAGGGAATCAATGCTTGAATCAGCTGTGGACTCTGATTATTTTGCTTCTGCAATAGCTGCAGAAAGCTATGTAAAGATTGTGGGTCTTGCCAAGCGGATATTTGTTTCGCTAATGCTAATATTAACGTGCTATTTAGTTTAATTATTTCCTCTGATTCTAGTAGAGATTGCAATATTCTCAATCTGAGAGAGTGACTGCCATATAAAGTGAGTTCTGTAACCATTTTCTGGTACTGCGGCATTGCTAAATTCTTGGAGAACGCGATGATGTCATTTTCAAAACCTGACTGGTTTGTTAAAGCAAATTCAGTGACTGCTGCGATTGTTTTGTTATCTTGATATTGCTGGTAGGCTAGCTGTGAAATGGCAAATTGCTGTAACTCATTTTTTTCATGTTTGAGTAAGTTCAGCAGTTCCAACTGGTTAAGTTCACTGCCTGTAATATTGGCGACAATGCTGACTAGTTCACCTTGAGCAAAATGCCAAAGTGTATAACAAGTCCAAATTGCCCCTTCAATATAATCTTGTTTGTTAATGGCTACAGTAGCGCCTGTAACAGCATCTGCGCCGACAGTAGGCGCTGACCCGCTACTTGTCTTATTGATCAGTTCACTGGCTTTTAAATCTGCTAAGCCTGATTGCTTATTCGATAAGATACTTGTTAACTTTACGTAATCTTGCGGCTCAAAATCCTGTGCTTGGCCTTTTTCCAGTTTGAGGTTATCGGCCATAGTGTAATGGGTGAATTGACCTATTGCATCCCAATGTAAAGTCACAAGATCTGTCTTGCAAAGATCTTCGCCGCAAAAAACGGATATGACATTCATCGAATAGTTACGAGTTAACTCTTCTGGTAAGCCTGAAAAGCTTTTGCTCAAATCTGAGCTGCGAATTGATTCTGATGAGACATATAATATGTTACTTTCCGCTACGCTCGTTTTGCTACCTGGGTGAGTAAAGTTTACCGAAATACTGATTAACGGCTCAGGTTTACTACAAGCCGTTAAACATATAGTTAACAATAAAATAGATACTCGCCTTAAAATAGACATTAGCTATAAGCTCTTATTTCAAAAAGTTTTACTGTTGGTTTACCGTATGTTGATAGTATCTCTAGTTTTAACGCTGTAGCATTAACGGATGGGAAGTTGACTTTAATTAAGCGTGTTCGATTTTGTTTAATGCTAGCAACATCAATCCATTGACCTTTAACTCTAGCTTGAAGCTTTAAATCTTTAACCATTTCATCAGGCACGCTATTACTAAAGTATTGGTCATTCTTGGAATCTTTACGCATCATGATATTGCGTTTCACATTGGTGTCACATTTTATTTCAACTGTTGATATACCAACAGGCTTAGGCCATTCCAATTGTATATTGGCTGGCAAATGTCGAGATTGCCAGTGATTGATTTTATTGTCTATATCTCGTGAAATGCCATTTAATAGGAGACTGATATCTCCAGACAAGGTACTTGAAGCAAATAAAGTACTTTTACGTGCTAGATCATTCGGTGCTTTTGCTGGCCTTTTCGGAATAAAGACATCATCACGTAATAATTGCTCTTGTAATTCATTGATATGACTCTTCCCTAACTGCCTTGGGCTTACGTTCAACTTTTGACATAAATTTGCAGCGGTACCCACAGCTTGGCCCATAAGGGCACAAGTTGCCATGATACGAGAAGAGGCAAGTGCGATATGAGTTTGACTGATGTTTCTTCCTGCAAATAATAAGTTAGTTATTGTTCGTGAATATAAGCTTCTAAAAGGAATTTGGTAGACTTCATCAAAGTGAGCATGAAAGATAGTAGGTGCCATGTGGATGTTATCCATACCTCCTGGATTGTGCTCATCAATTCCCCAACCGCCAAATGCAACAGCATCCTCAAAGTGTCGTAGTTCAATTAAGTCTCGTTCATTATGTATATAGTCTCCTATAAAGCGCCGAGATTCACGCCTTGATGGCAATGAACCCACCCAATCTAGAGCGAGGTTTGCTGATTCAGGGAATTGACCAGAATTTTTAATATGATCCCAAACACCATGAAGGTAACCCATTAATTTGTGTCGATTAATCTCTTGCTCACCAACAATGTCATATTCACTACCGACTTCAACCCACCAAATACCTTCATCGTAAGCTGCAAATTTTCGGCGCTTATGGGCATTTTTAGCATCAAATTTGATCGCCCATGAAGGCGCGGTGTAGGGGGTTTCACGGCCCATGTCTTTCGCAGACATTAGTAATGATGCGCCCATTTGCCACCCATCTGCAACATCTGGGGCAAATTGTTCATTAAACTCAGATTTTCCTTCACGTCCAGTTCGATATTCTGCGCCAGCAGTAGCGGCCATAAGTCCATCGCCTGAGCAGTCGATAAAATATTGTGCGCTAATTAAATATTCAGTTTCCGTTGTGAGTTGCCAGCATCGAACCTGCTGAATTTGGTTATCCTTGACGATACTTGCTATAGCTTGGGTGTTTAACATCAATTCAATGTTAGGTTCTCGTATGACAAAGTCATACAAAACATGGTCCCAAACAGGAAATGATTCTTGTGGGTTTTCGAAACGATTATGCAATAATATTTCTTCAATGATACCAGTTTCACGCTCTGCAAGGCCTGAGTTTAAACGGTTGACGCCATTTAAGTGCACACGCATTTCACTTGAAGCATTGCCCCCTAAAACAGGCCTATCTTGTACCAGTACCACCTTAGAGCCTAATCTTGCTGCAGAGACGGCTGCACATATACCAGCGGCGCCACCGCCGATGACAACAATATCAGCACTAAGGCTGACATTTCGACTGGGCCGATTTAAATCTGTATTGTTATTCGTACCTAAGTTTAGCCATTTGTCTTTAGTGCGGTCTTGTTGATTGAATTGACTTTTGGACCCATCGGAGAGTGGTGTATTTGTATTTGAGTTTTTATTTTTATCAGCAGAGCCGATACCAATAGCCATTTGGCTAGCACTTGCTGGAAATACAGATGCTAGAGCTGCAGCTTTAAAAAAGCTTCTTCTTTTCATGTTTTAGTTCTTCCTTGTTAACAATTGAATTCAAAATCACTCAGTGAAACCAGCTAGTTAAAGGTGTAATACAATAGAAGCGATTATCTAGGCTGTTTAATGATCTTTATTAATAGTATCTACTGAATTGATGCGTCCCTTATTTTGTTCAATAGATGAGACAGAGCTATTCGGCCAGGTTTCCTTCAATTGAGCCAACAGAGCTGTTGTTAAATCTGGTTTTAACTCTGCAATATTGACTGTTTCATGAGGGTCTTGATGATGATCAAACACTTCTACAAAAAGTGGACTCAGCTGCGGATCTCTGTGGTCTTTCCAAGCGATAATGCGATATTGAGAGGTACGCATGGCATACCCCATAAGGAATTTCTCAAAAAGCTCTCTATTCCACTCATTTATTTTAGTAGCATGTTGGTTGTGTTTGAATTGATGCTGAATTTGAGTTTCTACTTGTTGTAATAATGGTCCGAAATAGGTTTCTCGCATGCCTTTTCGTAAAGGGTATGCTCCCCATTCACGTAGTGCAGGTGTTGGAAATTGGCTGAAAGCGGCTTGTTTCCAAATTTGATTAGGGTTTTCCAGTAAAGGCACCATACTTTTTCCTTGGGTGATAACGGGGGCTGAAAAACCTGCAAGCTCTGTTAATGTTGGATAAAGATCCACTAATTCAACTAATGCTTGTGAAGTGACTGATTTCGGATTTTTTCTGGTCTCAGGGGTAGATATTATTAACGGAACACGCGTTGCTGTTTCATAGTTACTGGCCTTACCCCAAATTCCCATTTCACCTATGTGATATCCATGATCGCTCCACAAGACAATTATGGTGTTTTGCATGATGTTTTGAGATTCTAAAGCTCTAATTAGCTTACCTATTTGTGCATCAACGTAACTCACCGATGCAAGGTAAGCATGTTTCAGTTCAATAGCTAATGTGTCATTAATAGGACCTTTTTTGGGGATGTTAGAAAAAGTTCTTAGCTCAAAGGAAGAGTGCAGTCCTACGCTAGCGCCATTCTTCGGAGGCGCTCTTAGCGTAGTTAATTCAATATCATGATTTTGATATAAGTCCCAAAATTTTTGTGGAGCAACCCATGGAAGGTGTGGTTTATTCAAACCAAAGCCGAAAAAAAATGGTTTATGTGATTGTTCTGTTAATTCTTGAATAGTCAAAATAGCTAACTGAGCATTGTAACCGTCTTTATATGCGGTATCCGCAACTTTTGCCTTTTCAAATGCTGGTCCACTTCCAAGCCCAAACTTGGCTTGCTCGCCATAACGCAGTTTCATAATTTTTTTATTGGCTATTTGCTGCTGTTGGTTAATGCTCAATGCGTAGCGTCTAGGTTTTGCTATTTGATTTGGAATGGTTTGAACCGCAGGCCAATTCCAAGAAAGTTTGTCATCTTTATCACCATGATGAAAAATTTTACCAACGTAACTTGTATTATATCCGTGGGCACTAAAGTGCTGGGGCAAAGTAATGATATCAGGATATTTATCACGAAATTTAATGTAGTTATGAATTACCCCTGTGGTATCAGGGCGCGTTCCTGTTAGTACACTTGCTCTTGAAGGACCGCATATTGCTTGCTGTGCATATGCTTGAGTAAATCGGACTCCTCCCTTTGCTATTGCATCAATGTTTGGAGTAATTGCGCCTGATCCCGCTTTCAAATCATCAATTGCGATGAATACAACATTAGGTTGGCTAAGATCGCTCTTATTTAAACCTGTAGGTTTAATACTAGAATCGAAGGTATTTGCTACAACAACAGAGGATAAACAACAGCACCCCCAAAGTATCGATATCACGACTTTGAGATTTATTTTTGTATATATAGCCACTTGGAGACCTTTCATTTATCTAATCACTTAAACATTGTATCTAAATAAACATATGATGTTATGTTATTTTTAAATTGGTCATTTTGTCAACTATCTCAGATGTTATTTGTCTATTTATTGCTAGGTCATGTTTATGCTCCTCAATGAAATAAGTGATTGAGGGAAGTTACAGGGTTTGGATTTTCGGTATGTACTTGGAGGTTATTCTCAATCAATGCTGAGTTTAAATTGTTCAGTCCGTCTATCTAATAGTTGGGATAATGTCTGCTTTGTTGGTCGTAGATTAATTCGATTCGACGTTCGTTCAGCACTTAATTTTTTCATTATTTAGGTTTGTTGTTGCAGTCGGACTTGATGCTGTTAAGCAATCATTGTGCTGCTTACATGTTTTAAATGAGGTTTTGTTGGTTTCTTGTTTGCAAAAGTTGGCTTCTTGTTTGCGAAAGTGGTTTTTTGATTGGGTTTTGAGTTAATAGTGTGTTTTTGTTTTGCGTATCAAGCTGAATCTTGCATAGGAATCATTATAAACAATTGATATTGGGATCGTGATCCCGATGTGAAATATTCTTCATGGTAGACTCCTGCGCCATTCAAGATGAGATTAATTCCTATTAAGCTTTAATTAAGGTTCGCGATGATGAAGCAGCTTTCAATCAAATTAATTAGCGCCGCCGTAGCCGCAGCGCTTGCGCCACAAGTAATGGCAGAGTCACAGGTTGTATCACAAGAAGAGATTAAACAATCTATCTCAAACTTCCATGAAGTGATTGTTATTTCGGGTTCACGTATGGAGCAAACGCTTGATCAAGTTGCGGGCTCTGTCGTTGTGATTGATGAAGAAGCCATTGCACGTAACATGAGCACTGATTTTTCAACGTTATTCAGAAATGAAGCGGCAGTTGATGTTAAAGGCGGTGCAGGTAAACCAAGCTCGGTGACAATCCGTGGTATTGGTGGTAACCGTGTGATGATGGTGAAAGATGGCGTTCGTGTGAATAACCAATATGCTTCACCATTAGGCCCAGGTGCTGAAGGTACTGGCCGTGGTTTAACTGAAGTTGAAGGCTTAAAACAAGTTGAAGTGTTAAAGGCTGCTGCATCCACCATGTATGGTTCAGACGCGCTTGGCGGTGTATTAGTGATGACATCTAAAGATGCTGATGACTATTTACGTGGTGAAGATTATTACTTCTCTGCGAATGCTGGTTATACCGGCATGAATGATGAATACAGCGCGGGTTTCACTAGTGCGTTTTCAGCAGGCAACTTTGATAACTTAGTAACGTATCAACGTCGTGAAGGTGAAGAGCAACAAAACTATGCCGAAACATTGCCTGATAGTGACTTGATCACAGATAGCCTTTTACTTAAAAGTAAGTATCACTTTAATGATGACACTAACCTGCAGTTAACAGTCGATTACATGAACCAGCAGTTAGACCGCTGGGAAAATAATCTAGATAAAGCAAGTTCGATTGATTACGACCGTCAAACTCAGTCTTTAAACACGTCATTGCGTCTTCGTTCTACTAAAGACCGTGTAATCCATGACAATGTAGATTTTGTACTTTATTACGGTAAAACAGACCAAAGTGAAAAGCGTGATTATTACGACGGCGCGCAAGGCGGTGCTCGTGATATTACCGAGCACAGAGACTACCAATTTGACGAATACCGTGTTGGTTTCGCCAGCACCTTCAGCAAATCATTATCGTTAACGGGTCACGATCACAACATCATTTATGGTGTTGATGTTGAGCAGTCAGAAATGAGTCGTCCACGTGATTATCAAGTTAAAGATGATAATGGTAATTGGTCGCCTTCTGAAACAGACACTTTCTCATTCGCTGATACTAAAAGCCTTCGAGTTGGCGCGTTCATTCAAGATGACATTACTTTTTATGATGGCAAGTTAAACGCGATTTTAGGTCTGCGTTATGACTACTTTAAAAACACGCCAGATCAAAACCAAGCTGAAGAAGCAGGCCGCGACCCAGCTGATTTCGAAGAAATGAGTGATGGTTTTTGGTCGCCAAAGCTAGGCCTTGTGTACCACATGACGCCAAACGTTAATGTGTATGCACAATATGCTTACGGCTACAAAATGCCGACGCCGGATCAAAAATGGGGTGAGCTTGAAGTGAAAGATGGCAAAATGCCATTCCCAGTAATGATCCAAGCAAACTATGATTTAGAGTCTGAATCAAGCCATACCATTGAGCTTGGTGTACGTGGTCATCATGGTGATACCCAGTATGAATTCACCACTTTCTATACCCAAGCCAATGATTACATCGATTGGGAGTTTGTTGGTTGTGGCGGTCCTTTAGGTTGTGTAATGCCTCGCTCACTTGAATACCAATATATTAACTATGATGAAGTAACCTTATATGGCGCTGAAGCATCATTTAGCCAGTGGTTTACTGATGAGATTGAACTTTGGGGTAACATTGCTTATACCCACGGCGAAGATCAAAACGGTGACTATTTAAATTCAGTCAGTCCGCTTAAAGGCAACGTTGGGGTTAATTATTATACTCATCTTGCCAATACAGAAATGGACTTTGGCTTAACAGTGCGTTTTGCTGACAGTATGGACCGCACAACAGAGTTAGATATTTTCCCACCGATTCCTGGTATGCCTGATATGGGCTTTAACGAAGTATTTAATACTGCTGGTTATGCCGTGGTTGATATCACCGCTAATTTTGTATTGAGTGATAATTGGACACTGCGTTCAGGTGTATTCAACGTACTAGACAAAGAATATACTGATTATGCCGATGTGGCAGGCCAATCTAAGTTCTTGATGTCTAACTTAGGTGTGACTGAAGAAACCTACAGCCAGCCAGGTCGTTATTTCAGTGTGAAAGTGAACTACACCTTCTAAAACGCAGAATTATTGCGGTTTATTGATTGAAAAAAGCCTTAAACTCTTACTGAGTTTAAGGCTTTTTGCTTAATTAGATTAGGCTTTTTGAATCAGATACTTGTTACTGTTTTATTCCAATTCTTGTTAATGTTAATCAAGGTAACTGCTCAAATCACTACCAACAGGAATAACGACTTCTTGTTGCTTGCCGTGAAATAAGTATGCCTCTTTATCACCCACAAGCGTTAATGTATCACCGCGGCGCCAAAGAGCTGTGCCTTCCTGTATGCCAATTACTGGAGTAATTGGGTCAACTAAGGTGAACTCTAGTAAACGCTGCGCGCGAGTTTCACCATTATGGCCGGGTGCTTGGTAATTAGTGTAATGAGGATTGAGTTGGAAAGGGAGCAGCTTTAAACCTGTAAATGATGCTGGTTCAACAATAGGCATGTCATTCGTGGTACGAATGCTTAAGCCAGTGATGTTTGAGCCTGCACTCCAGCCAATATAAGGCTTACCATTAGACACTTGTTCATTAATTAAATGAATTAAATCGTAGCGGTATAGCTCGTTTAATAATTGGAAAGTATTGCCGCCGCCAACTAGAATTCCATCAGCGTCTTTTATTGCTTGTTTAGGATCGCTGTATTGATGAATGCTGCTCACATTAATATTAAGTGGAGCTAAACCTTCGGTGACCATACTAAGGTATTGATCGTAATTAACACTCACGCCGGCATAGGGAATAAAGACCCATTTTTTAGCATGGGTTGTCAGAGGTTTGATGTACTCAATAGCATGGGCTAAATAATCGGTATTGCCTTCACGAGAGCTGCTTAACATCAATGCATTCATAGCCATGTAAAAATCCTTAACTGGTTAATTATTAACTTTTTATTCTTGTATATATCGATATTAACAAAGATTAATCGCTTTCCATAACTTAACTAATGACTTAGGTGTAAATTTTAAGATTAGATTAATGCTAGCTACCTAGACTCTGCGGCAAACAAGCGACACATTCAGGTTAGGTAAGGTTTGCTGTGATATTTTTCTATATCGTCGTTAATTAATTTTCAATTTTTAACTTCCTGCCCTTGAAAAACGATTTTTAGGACATATTATGTCATTAAGTGTTCATCAATTGTTTGAATAAGAAATTCGAAAGAGTGTAAACAGTACCGCGATTAACGCGAACTGATTGGTTCAAGCTATTTAAGTGTAAAGTGGCATTTGTGCCAGATAGGAGTTGTAATGTTACGTATTATGTTATTGATTGGAACTAACTTAGCAATCTTGCTAGTGGCTTCAATTGTTATGTCTCTACTTGGTGTCAGTACTTCAAGTATGAGCGGTTTATTAATTTTTGCTGCGATGTTCGGTTTTGGCGGCGCATTCATCAGTTTAGCTATTTCAAAATGGATGGCTAAAAAGACCATGGGTTGTGAAGTCATTACTTCGCCACGTGATAACACTGAGCGCTGGTTGGTTGAAACTGTTGCTCGCCAAGCAGAGCATCAAAATGCCTGAAGTGGCGATTTACCAGTCACAGGAAATGAATGCTTTTGCTACTGGCCCGAGTAAAGACAATGCATTAGTCGCGGTAAGTTCAGGCTTACTTTACGGTATGTCTCAAGATGAGATCGAAGGTGTACTTGCTCATGAAGTTAGCCACGTAGCTAACGGTGACATGGTGACACTGACGCTAATTCAAGGTGTTGTGAACACGTTTGTTATTTTTGCTGCCCGTGTGGTTGCTGGCATTGTGAATAATGTTGTTGCTAATAACAGTGAAGATGGTGAAGGCCTAGGCATGTTTGCTTATATGGCCGTTGTATTCGTCATGGACATGTTATTTGGTATTTTAGCATCAATGATCGTGGCTTACTTCTCACGTATTCGTGAATTTAAGGCAGATGAAGGCGCTGCAAAACTAGCTGGTAAGCATAAAATGATTGCTGCATTAGAGCGTTTAAAAACAGGCCCAGAAGCAGGCGCTATGCCAGCACAAATGTCAGCCTTAGGTATTAATGGTAAACGTTCAATGGCTGAGTTCCTAATGAGCCATCCGCCATTAGATAAGCGTATTAGCGCGCTTAAAAACAGTTAATATCTTAATATATCTAAAAAAAGGAGCCTGAAGGCTCCTTTTTTATTGCTTTCAATTTGCGCTTGAACGAGTAGAATAATGACCACTTTAATCTTGCGGATACATAAAGTAACGCATATTAAAGGGTTGAGCTGGTTGTTAGGTTTAAGTGGTTGCGCTTGCTGTTGCTAAATCAACCAGTGTTAGCTAAGTTTATAATGAGCAAATAAATGTCGTGCTGATAACCGATATCGAAAAAGTGACTTGATGATTACTTTCTCGATTATCACAAATGGAGGGTACTATAGTGAGCAATAAAATTCTTGTCGCATTGTTTGCAGCAGCTCTTGCTGTATTAACATTGTCATCGAATGCTTTTGCTGCTGATGAAAATCTAGCAGATTTCCACGCCGAAATGGGTGGATGTGAAAGCTGTCATGCTGACGGCGAACCATCAGCTGATGGTGAGTATGAGTTTGAACAATGCCAAAGCTGTCACGGAACACTTGCTGAAATGGATGATAATCACGCACCACATGATGGAATGTTAATGTGTGCCGATTGTCACGCACCTCATGACATGAATGTTGGTGATGTGCCAACATGTGACAGTTGTCATGATGATGGACGTTCTGCTCAGTAAATGAGATGAATCGACTGCTATTTTACATCGGCAACGCATATTGCTTATATAAGAGCGCTTGTACAAAACGATGCGAGATAGTGTAAAAAACGCCACAGATGTTGGCGTTTTTTTATACCTATTAATCTTAAGCTGGTTATTGTGATGAGGTTTTTTGCTCTAGATATGACTAATGCTATGAATTTGACTACCCCTAAAGAGGTATTTAAATTCATTTGTTTTCAATAGCTTGCGCAGGTTTGGTGCAAAATAATGCACTTGAGTTGCACACTTCTCGGTACTTCCTAGATTTCCTTTTGTTAAACCACTGTTAAATCATAACCTTAGTAATTGGCACAACTTTTGCGATGTTATTGACATAACATTTTGTCAGTAAAGGGAAGTTGCATGTCTAATATCCAATCGAGTTGTGCTTATTGTGGAGTAGGCTGTGGCGTTACTGTTTCTTTAAATTCAGGCTCGCATAAAATGGGTTTACCTGCTGCTGAGGCGCAAAAATCTGTTGATGAACTATTTGGCGATCAAGCTCACCCTGCCAATAAAGGTCAGCTTTGTGCTAAAGGTGAACGTCTTCTTGAAAGCTTGGTTCAACCCAATAGCTTACGTTACCCAAAACTTAAATCGGGTAAACCGACTTCCTGGGATTCAGCGTTAAGCACAATTGCTGAAACATTTACGCAAACCATTGCTGAGCACGGACCTGATTCGGTCGCATTTTATCTGTCAGGACAACTACTCACTGAAGATTATTATGTTGCCAATAAACTCGCTAAAGGATTTATTGGAACTGCAAACGTGGATACTAACTCCCGTTTATGTATGTCTTCTGCTGTGAGTGGCCACATGCGTGCATTTGGCGAAGATGTTGTGCCAGGGTGTTATGAAGATTTTGAGTTAGCCGATGTGATTGTGTTAGTTGGCGCTAATAGTGCGTGGACTCATCCTGTATTATTTCAACGCATGATAAAAGCCCGCGAACAACGGGGCACTAAAATTGTGGTTATCGATCCCGCGAAAACAGCCACCTCTAGCCAAGCTGATTTACATCTCCAAATTACGCCAGGTGTAGACTGCAAATTGTTCAATGGTTTATTGCAATTTATCGCGGATAACGATGCGACAGATTCAAATTATGTCGAAGCCCACACACAAGGGTTTGATGAGCTTCTTGCGCACTTGTCAAAAGACAAACTCAGTTATGACATTGACAACCTCGCTACAGAGTTAGGCCTTACAAGTAGCGAGCTTATTTATTTTTACCAACTCTTTATTGGCAACGATAAAGTGATGACAGCGAGTTGTCAGGGAGTTAACCAAACACTTTCAGGAACAGATACCACCAATGCGATGATTAACTGTCATTTGGCATTGGGTCATATTGGCCAGCCCGGCAGTGGTTTCTTTTCGCTCACAGGTCAACCTAATGCAATGGGCGGACGTGAGGTTGGCGGGTTAGCCACACAACTTGCTTGTCATATGGGCTTTTCAGATCCAGAACGTGAATTACTCGCAGACTTTTGGCAGGTAAATAATACCAAAAGTGTGATTGCAACAGAAAAGGGCTTAACCGCTGTTGAGCTTTTTGATGCGATGACAGAGGGTAAAATTAAAGCGGTATGGGTTATGGGAACAAACCCATTAGTATCTTTACCTAATACTGCAAAAATCAAACAAGCTTTTGATACTTGTCCTTTTGTGGTGGTGTCTGACATTACGCAAGATGCTGCAACGGCTAAGGAAGCTGATATTTTACTTCCTGCGTTAGGTTGGTCAGAAAAATGTGGCACAGTCACCAATAGTGAACGAACGATTACTCGTCAGCGCGGCTTTATGCCAGCTAAAGGAGAAGCCAAAGCAGATTGGTGGGCATTGGCTGAAGTCGGTAAATTAATGGGTTTTGAAAGCGCATTTGAATTTAGCAATAGTGCTGCTGTATTTAAAGAATTTGCGCAATTATCAAAAACAGTCAAAGCTCGCTTTCCTGAAAAACAATTTGATTTAACAGGCATGAGCGAATTAACCGATGCGCAGTATGATGCATTATTGCCAACCCAATGGCCTATATCAACGTCATCACAGCTTGGGCAATCCAATCAAAGGGTCTTTCAAACTGGGACGTTTTCAACCGCCAGCAATAAAGCACAATTTATCGCTACCAATGACAGCCAATCTACAGAAATTGTCAGTAAACATCAGGTTAAACTGAATAGTGGTCGTAGCCGTGACCAATGGCATACCATGACTCGTACGGGGCATATAGCCAGTTTACGCGCCAGTATTCCTGAGCCATTTATTGCAATACATCCAGTTAAACTTCAAGAGCTTAACTTATCTGAAGGTGACTTAATCAGTTTTAATGACAGCAATAAACATGCTTCAGCAAGGGTAGTAGCTGATGATAACCAAGCACCTGAAATTGCCTTTATGCCAATGCATTGGTCTTCACAGTTTTCAATTGGCCAAGGCGTGAATCAAGCATTATCCAGTGCTTACGATCCTGTTTCAAAGCAACCCGCATTTAAATGTCAAACCGTCTCTATATCAAAAGTTGAAACAGCTTTACAGGGGGTTATTTTTGGTGAGCATGATTCAGCGTTTAAAGGTGCATGTTGGAATGTTCAGCATACGCTTTCAACTGGGGAGTGTTACCACATTGCGTTTGCTGATGCAGAACAAGGTTTTGCATTCCAATCAACTGCGTATTCACTAAAGTGGACGGTTAGCTTAATTAGCCAGCAACTTATTCATGTTCAGTGCAACATCAATAAAGGCCTGCTGGTATCACTTAAATTATTAAGTAAAACCCAAGTTGAGGTGGCATTAGAACCCATGCATTTGTTAATTGGCAAAGAAGTGGATACAGGATTAATGCAGCAGTTACATCAGTTAATTAGAGCAGGTAACAGCCCATTAATATGCGCTTGTACAGGTGTAACTGAAGCAAAGATTCAAGATGCAATGCTGCAAAAGCTCGACAATATGGTGTTCAGTAAACGCAGCTCAGAAGCTAATGCAACGATTAACCAAGATGATTTTGATACGGCGCTTAATGAGACTCAATCTGCACTTGGCTGCGGTAAGCAGTGCGGAAGTTGTCACAGTGAAGTTGTGCAATGTGCCAGTGATATATGGTTGATTGGCCTTGAAGATATGGGTTTAGAAACTGCAGCGCTGAGCAATCAAGATACTGACGGCAAACAAAAGCAACGTAAATCAACACAAGAGGAGGTGGCGTGATGAGCCATTCATTTAATCAGTTAGTGAATTTTAACCAAGCTATCACTTCTGTTAACGAATCGAGTGCTAACATCTTAGGCGCTGGCGAAGTCGAAATTGTAGGCGCAGGCTGTGGACAGTTAGATCTCATGACCATTAAAGCCGCGCGTATTGTATCGCAAGCTGAAGCTTTGGTTTATGACAGCTTAGTCAGTAGCGATATCCTTTCTTTAGTGTCACCAGATTGCCAACGTCACTTTGTTGGAAAGCGTTGTGGCCAACCTAGCTACAAGCAGGATGATATTAATGCCTTACTTGCAAAACTTGCGCTGCAAGGATTAAAAGTTGTGCGTTTAAAAGGTGGCGACCCACACATTTTTGGCCGCGGCGCTGAAGAGTCGTTATATCTTGCTAAAAAAAGCATTGTCAGTCGATTCACTCCAGGGGTGACAGCGGCTTTAGGTTGCGCATCAACAACTGGCATACCATTAACCTATCGAGGCACTGCACGCTCGGTTACTTTGGTGACAGGAACTCGTTTTATCAGTGAAGGCAATCATCAAGCCCCCACACAATGGAAAGCATTACTTGCTGCGGAATCGACCCTCGTATTTTATATGGGAAAAGAGCAAGCTACTGCAATTTCACAAGGCTTAATGGCCGTCGATGCACCAGCTGAATTATCTGTTGCGTTTGTTACCAATGGTGGCAGACCTAATCAGTTAGTCACGTTTGCAACCGTGAGCAATATGGCTGACAAAGCCAGTTTAATTAAAGACAGTGGCCCGACGTTAATTATTATTGGTGAAGTGGTTGCTGTAGGGCAAGAGCTGACTGAATTACTTAATAATATTGATCGCAGTGCAGATGCATTTGGCCGTTATGACATGGCAGAGGTTGTTAATGGTTGAGCAACACACACAGGCAATGCTCGAATCTGAAGATTTTGATCATCGTAAATTAGTTAAAACATTGGGTAAAGGCATCAAAGGTAGTCGCAGCTTAAATTTTGCTGAAGCTTCTCATCTGATAACCGCATTTGCTAAAGGCGATGTTTCAAGCAGTCAAATGGCTGCAGCGATGATGTTAATGCGGGTTCGTGGTGAATCAATCGAAGAATTAGCGGGTGTCGCTGCCGGACTTAAAAAGTTAGTTTCCGCAGAATGGCAATCCGTTAAGGCCGATATTGACTGGCCCGTTTATGCTGGTAAAAGAGAGCAATTACCTTGGTTATTGTTAGCGGCTAAAACCTTAGCCAAAAATGGTCAAACCATTATTTTACACGGTGATAGTCAATCATTGCCTCACCGACGACATGTTGAAGGGTTTATTTCTGCATTAGATATCCCGCGTTGTTTTACCGCCGAACAAGCGAAAGTCAATCTTGCTAGTTCAGGGATCATATACGTTAACTCCGCAGATATTGTTCCGGTATTAAATGATTGTCGCCGTTTGCATCAAGAATTAGGTTTACGCAGCTTGATCCAGATGTCAGTGCGCTGCATCAACCCAACCAATTCGCCGTTCAGTTTACGCAGTTATTTTCATCCAGGTTTAGATAAACAGCACCAACAAGTAGCATCATTATTGGCTGAAAATCACTTGCCTAGCGCAGTAGGTAAACCACCGAGTATTGTGATTTTTAAAGGCTTGCAGGGTGAAACCGAAATAAATCCTCGAGTAGCGACTCAAGTGAGCATGCTTCGTTTTAGTGCTAAAGGTTCAACGTTTTTACCTCAAAGCACTCAGTTTGAATTACCCACTCGACTCGAAGCTTTTGTTGGTGCAAAAGTCGGTCAGTCTGATTTACCTGCTTACTTACTTGCACAACTATGGCGCGGATCTGACATTGAAGAAACTGATTTGACTGACTTACAGTTACAGCAAGCAATCAGCAGTATAACTGCAACTATGGCATTGGTTTATGTCTTATTGTCGCCTTCATTAACTATTGATAAATCGATAAAAAGAGCGAACAAAGATTGGCTGCTTCGTAACAATAGTAACTCTTTGAAAAATACATTCAGTCAGCCTGATGAAATGTTTATGTTCTCGTTCATTGCTAATGCAAATTTTTGTGAACAAAGAACATGAAGCAACTGAACTTAACGTTATCAAATTTGTTGTTTAACCAGAAAGTTAGGAGCTAGCCCATGGTTAATTTAGTTTATCGTGATCCTTCGTTTAAAAACGAAAATTTGTTTATTGATTGCATGTCTGAACTGAGCAGTGAAGAGCCTTGTATCGAGATGACATCATTGAGTCAATTAGAGCGCCAAGCCTTGAAAGGTAATGGTTTATGTTTGGTTTTTTTCACTGAAGCATTACAACCATTACAGCAAGTGTTTATTGAACGACTACTGGCAAGTACTGCGTTGCCGATCATTGTCAATGCATACTCTTGGGATGAAACGCATCTCGAGAATTTACTGAAATGTGGTCGAGTCACTTTTGTGCCAGAAAAAATGACCCCAAAGCGATTAAACTCTTTAGTTGGCCTCGCTAAAATTCGTTTTAACAGTGCCTCTAATATGCTGGAGAAAGTCAAACTGCTTGACGCGCAATGCACTGGATTAAAGCAATTATCTAAAGCAAAGTCACTTTTACAAACACAAGGACTTTCTGAGTCTCAAGCACATGAATTAATTCAGAAACAGGCAATGAGTAAAAGCATCAGTTTGGCTGACATGGCACAACAAGTCATTATTGCAGCGCAACAACTTGAGGCAAAGAAAATGCATCAATTTGGTGCGAATGCTCCTGCGGTGAACAAAGAAGCGTAAAGTTGTTAACAGGAAGCTTTAATATTTCACATAAAATCAGAAGCTTAAGTTAATTTATTGATTGGCATAGTCAATGCAATAGTCAATGCAATAGTCAATGCATTAGTTAGGTAAAGCATAAAGTGTTAAGCGTAATCATTAATTTAATCATGATGAGTGTTACCGCAGGCAATGGCGTCTGAATAACTCGAACTTGAATTCGTTATCATCATGCATGTTATTTAGTTTATATTTTTAAAATTTAAAATTTGAATCTTAGGCAAAGGCGCCATCTCTGTTTATTCAGAGAGTGGCGCCTTTTTGTTTTCAATTCAAAATAAAAAAGGAGCCTACGATGGCTGATTCAACAGGAACGTCGAATTCAACGAAACTGACAAGTGTAAAACCAAAACTTGTTGTGATCGGAAATGGCATGGTCGGGCACCATTTTATTGAGCAGTTATGCACTCAAGGCTTACAAAATCAATTTGATATTGAAGTTTTTGGTGAAGAGCCACGTCCAGCATATGACCGTGTGCAGTTATCTAAGTATTTTGAAACCGGCAGCGCTGATGAGCTGATGTTGACAAGTGCGCAAGATTATCAAGATTGGGGCGTAAAATTACACCTCGAAACCCGTATTACAGCACTTGATACAGCAAATAAAACCCTTACTACTGAAGATGGCGTAACAAGCACTTATGACAGCTTAGTGTTGGCAACGGGTTCATATCCTTTTGTACCGCCGATTAACGGTAATGATCGTGAACGCTGTGTGGTTTATCGTACCATTGAAGATTTACAAGATATTGAAGCCGCAGCCAGCCAGTCTAAAGTGGGTGTGGTTGTAGGTGGTGGCTTATTAGGGTTAGAAGCCGCAAATGCCCTTATGGCATTGGGTGTGACCACTCATGTTGTTGAGTTTGCACCGCAATTAATGCCTGTACAGTTAAATGACAAAGCTGGCGATTTACTGAAAAGCAAAATTAATGAGCTGGGTGTTTCTGTTCATACTTCAAAAGCGACGACGGCGATTGTTGATGGCGAGTCAGCCATGCACCGTATGACATTTAATGATGACACTTTCCTTGAAACCGACATGATTGTGTTTTCAGCTGGTATTCGCCCCCAGGATGCATTAGCGCGTTCAAGTGGTTTAGCCATGGGCGAGCGCGGCGGTATTACCATTGATGATAACTGCTTAACTTCTGCACCAGACGTATACGCCATTGGCGAATGTGCATTATGGCAGAATCGAATTTTTGGCCTAGTTGCACCAGGTTATCAAATGGCGCGTGTTGCAGTGTCACATATCGCAGCCAGTGCTAATGAGGTAGATTCAACGACGACATTTACTGGCGCAGACATGAGCACCAAGCTTAAATTACTGGGTGTGGATGTTGCTGCAATTGGTGAAAGTCGCGGCTTTGAAAATGCGCAGTTTGTTGAGCTGTCAGATAACCAGTCTGGGATTTATAAAAAGCTGTGGCTAGACGAAACTGGCAAGTATTTAAAAGGTGCTGTGCTTGTTGGTGACAACAGCGATTATAACCGTCTATTAGATTGTTACCTTTCACAAGATGAAATTGAAGGTAATGCGGTTGAATTACTGATGACAGGTGATGAATCTGCGGTTGAATTAAAAGACACATCAATCATCTGTTCTTGTCATCAAGTGACTAAAGCTGACATTGTTAATTCAGTGAAAGAAGGCAATCACACCATTGCAGAAATTAAGTCTTGTACACGTGCAGCATCAGGTTGTGGCGGTTGTTCAGCGCTAGTAAAACAAGTGATGGATCAAGCATTGATTGCTGAAGGCGTGGAATGTAACACCGGTATTTGTGAACATTTTGAGCATGATAGACAGTCGCTTTATCATTTATGTCAGGTAGAGAAAATTACTGACTTTGACACCTTAATTACCAAGCACGGTAAACAATCCCCAACAGGTCAGCGAACTACTTTTGGTTGCGACCTTTGTAAGCCTGCTGCCGCTTCAATCTTTGCTTCATTACAAAATAAATATGTATTAAACCAAGAAAGCAGTCATGTGCAGCTTCAAGACACTAATGATGCCTATTTAGGTAACTTACAAAAAGACGGTACTTACTCCGTTGTGCCACGTGTCGCGGGCGGTGAAATCACGCCAGATGGCTTAATTGCTATTGGCGCTGTTGCAAAAGAATTTGACTTATATACTAAGATTACTGGCGGTCAACGTATTGATATGTTTGGCGCAAAATTGTCAGACTTGCCGATTATTTGGCATAAACTCATTGATGCAGGATTTGAGACAGGTCATGCCTACGGTAAATCACTGCGAACGGTTAAATCTTGTGTGGGAAGCACATGGTGTCGCTATGGCGTTCAAGATTCAGTTGGTACTGCGATTGATTTAGAGAATCGTTATAAAGGCCTGCGTAGTCCTCATAAGATTAAGTTTGCTGTTTCGGGTTGTACTCGTGAATGTGCCGAAGCGCAGAGTAAAGATATCGGTGTGATTGCAACAGACAAAGGCTGGAACTTGTATGTAGCGGGTAATGGCGGAATGCGCCCGCGCCATGGTGATTTATTTGCTACAGATTTAGATACCGAAACCTTAGTTAAATACATTGATCGAGTTTTAATGTTCTATATTAAAACGGCAGACAAGCTTCAACGTACGTCTGTTTGGATGGAGTCGTTAGAAGGTGGTCTTGAATACCTGCAGTCAGTCGTAATTGAAGATCGCCTAGGCATTGCTGCAGAACTTGATGCACAAATGAATAATGTCGCTGATACCTACCAGTGTGAATGGAAGACCAGTCTTGAAAAACCAGAATTTTTATCTCGCTTTAATGAGTTCGTTAACCCTGATGCTAAACCTGATGGTGAAACGCACTTATATGAACGAGTTCGTGATCAACGTTTCCCGTTAAGCCCTGAACCTTCAGGTGCCGGAAATATTGCGATTAAAGACATCACCACTGAACAAAACGAGCAAGCGGTAGCGGAGGAATTAGTATGAGTTGGGTAAACGTGTGTAATGAGTCTACTTTGCCTCAAGGAACCGGTGTTGCAGCTTGGGTTGCAGGAAAAGCCGTCGCAATATTTGATTTGGGTCAACATGGTTTATATGCCATTGATAATGTTGACCCTGCTACTGGCGTGAGCTTATTAGCGAGAGGATTAATTTGTGATATGGAAGGGGTGTTATGTGTCGCATCACCGCTTTATAAACAACATTACAGCCTTGAAACGGGTATTTGTATCGAAGATGAAGCGTTAGTGGCTTCTCCCTATGAAATTAAAAAAGAAGCTGGTCAAGTTCTGATCTTGGCTAAGTCATAAGGGGCCTTTGTATGAGTGCTGAAAAATTTAACTTATTTTCGTTTTCGGGCAAGATGAAAACGCTGCATTTAAGCTGGATGGCTTTTTTTATCACCTTTGTAGTTTGGTTTAATGCTGCGCCTTTACTTAGTGTGATTGCAGATACCTTAGGTCTGACTACATCACAAATAAAGACCCTGCTCATTTTAAACGTGGCGTTAACGATTCCAGCTCGAATTATCATTGGTATGGTGACGGATAAATATGGCCCTAGGCTCACTTACTCAGTGTTAATGGGTGTGTGTTCGATACCGTGTTTTATGTTTGCAGTAGCAGATACCTTTGAGCAGTTAGCTTTAGCGCGTTTTTTAATTGGTTTTATTGGCGCGGGTTTTGTGATTGGGATCCGTATCGTTAGTGAATGGTTTCCAGCGAAAGAGCTTGGCACTGCTGAAGGAATTTACGGTGGTTGGGGTAATTTTGGTAGTGCAGCAGCGGCATTTACTTTACCTGCTATCGCCATATTTTTTGGTGGTGAAGATGGTTGGCGCTATGCCATTGGCCTAACAGGCTTGATGAGTTTAGTGTTTGCTTTTGTTTATTATTTTAATGTCACCGATACACCCAAAGGTTCGACTTATTTTAAGCCTAAAAAAGCAGGTGGCTTGGAAGTCACCAGTAAAGGTGATTTTGCTTTACTGATCTTCATGAAAATCCCTATGTATGCAACCCTTGCGTTACTTGCTTGGAAGCTTTCTCCTGCTGGCGTCAGTATGCTAGATGAGCAAACCACTAACATTATTTATGCTGCGTTGGTAGGAGTATTCTTTGTCGATTTGTATCAGACTTATCAGGTTAACAAGGATATTTTTGTTAAAGAAGTGCCTGAATTTGAGCGTTATCCATTTAAGCAAGTAGCGGTATTAAATGTGTTGTACTTCACCACATTTGGCTCTGAATTGGCAGTGGTGTCAATGTTGCCGTTATTTTTTGCGGAAACATTTGGTTTGGGTATGGCACAAGCAGGTATGGTCGCTTCAAGCTATGCCTTTATGAACTTAATGTCTCGTCCTGGCGGTGGTTGGTTAAGCGATAAGTTTGGCCGCAAAAATACCTTATTAATTTTAACTGCGGGTTTAGCGGTGGGTTATTTTGCCGTCGGGCAAATTGATGGCACTTGGTCATTACCAGTTGCAATTGTGGTGGTTATGGCTTGTTCTTTCTTTGTACAAGGTGGCGAAGGTGCGGTATTTGCTGCAGTTCCTTTGATTAAGCGTCGTTTAACTGGCCAGATTGCGGGTATGACAGGCGCATATGGTAATGTTGGTGCAGTATTCTTTCTGACCGTTTATTCGATGGTACCCACATCAACCTTTTTCTATGTGATTGCTGTGAGTGCCGTACTTGGATTTATCACTTTATTCTTTATGGCAGAACCTAAAGGTCATATGACAGAAGTTAATGAAAAAGGTGAGGTGACATTAATCAGTGTTAACTAAAGCGCTAGGTTAATCATCATAAAGCATTGAACCGGCCCTAGTGTTTAAGCTTTTATACCAACAGCTAACACCGTATTGTATTCACTTTACGGTGTTAGACTTTTAAAGGATTGAGATGCAATTGAATCTTAAACAAAATGTAGAGTCTGAAACTGATGCTATGACAAAACATGAGACTAGCCGTTCTAAAATCACATCTAAGTCGATTCAAACTAGCCCAGAAAAACAAGAACAATTACCCATCTCTGGCGCATTAGCAGTGTTTGCTGGACAAGTCTCGAGCAAAGGCCGTAAACCAGAAAACGAAGATGCAATTGGGATTAAAATACCTACGGGATTGACCTTAACGACAAAAGGAATTGTGAGTGTCATCAGCGATGGAGTGAGTGCGGCTGAAGGTGGTGCCAAGGCATCTGCTATTAGTGTGTCTAACTTTATCGCTGATTACTATTCAACACCTGAGTCTTGGAGCGTATTGACTTCCAGTACCCGTGTTTTAACAGCATTAAATCGCTGGCTTTATGGGTTAGGTCAAGACTATCGTGATGCGCGTAAAGGTTACGTTTGTACCTTCAGCGCATTAGTATTTAAATCTTGCTCGGCGCACATGTTACATGCTGGTGATTCAAGAATTTATCGTTTTCGCCAAGGTCAACTTGTTAAACTTAGCCGTGATCATAGTACTTCTATTAATGAATTTACCAGTTACTTAACCCGTGCGTTAGGGATGGATGTCAATTTAGAGGTGGATTACAAACAATTTAATATTGAGCTTGATGACATATATTTGCTAACCACGGATGGAATTCATGATGTGGTGACCGATCATGAATTATTAAAAAGTTTAGTAAAATTTCAACAGAGTAGCCCTTTATTAACAGATGATGCCTGTGAAACCTTTTGTCAAAACCTAGTCGATAAAGCTTATGAGTTGGACAGTGGCGATAATTTAAGTGCACAACTTATCAGCATAAAACAATTGCCCACCCAAGCAATCGATGATGTATACCAAAAACTGTCTAGTCGTCCATTTCCGCCACCCATGGAGGTTGGCATGAAGCTGGATGATTATGAAGTCACTAAGGTGCTTCATCAAAGTCAGCGAAGCCAGGTGTATATTGTACAAAATAAGCTGGGCGAAGAACGCTGCATGAAAACCCCATCGGTTAATTATATTGATGATGCTGCTTATATTGAGCGTTTTATGCTTGAAAGTTGGATTGGCCACCGAATAAGTAGTCAGCATGTGGTGAAAGTCGTCGATCACCACCTTAATAAGTCAGCGTTATATTATCTTACTGAATACTTACAAGGCTTAAGCCTCGCCGATTGGATGGTGCAGCATCAACGTGGCCCAGTTGAAGATGTGCTGCAGTTATTAAAACAAATTGAAACTGGCATTCGTGCGTTTCACCGTAAAGAAACCCTTCATCAAGATTTGAAACCTGACAATATCTTTATCACTCGTGAAGGTGTGGTTAAAATTATTGATTTTGGCGCCTGCCATATAAAAGGTATAGCTGAAATTAATACACCACTTAAACGCGATCAAATTCTTGGCACCGCTGACTATACCTCGCCTGAAGTGATCTTAGGTTATCAATCAGATGGTAGGGCAGACTTATTTTCATTTGCAGTCATAGCTTATGAAATGCTAGCGGGTGAACCACCTTTTAAAGGTCAATTAGCCAAGTGTCATAGTCGAAATGATTTTGTTAAATTATGCTATGTGCCTGTGTATAAAACCAACCCTATGGTGCCAGAGTGGATGGATAAAGCATTAGAAAAGGCTTTATCAGTTGAGCCATCATTACGTTTTGTTGACACCAATGAGTTCATTCACGCCTTAACTACGCCCAGTCAAACCGACTCTAAAACCTTCACTCCTTTTATTCAAAGAAACCCAATTAAGTTCTGGCAAAGTACGTGCGCAACTCTGCTTATATGGGTTATGTACTTACTGCTAAGTTGACTTATTTGAATGCAATAGAGTTTGATAAAGTTTGATGCTTCTTGCCGTCTATAGTTTCTTCCTCATTCTTTCGTAATATCCCCTTTAAGTAACTCAATAATTTTTTTGCCTTTAATAACAGTTTGTTATCTCTATTAGTGCTATTTGTCAGTCTAGTACTAAAGTGGGGGTTGAGAATTTTTTTAACCTATTGGTATAGCTCCCTTTAATACTCGGGGCGGATTTAAAAGTTCATATATCAAGTCATAATTGATATACATCGAAAAACAAGGAGGCAGGAAGCATGACCTTGAATAAGTGTTCAATCTGCAATGGATATAATGCGAATTTTCGTATGTTTCAAATGGCCGTATTAAGTGCTATTGGATTGTGCTTATCATTTCCGAGTTTTGCAGGTCAAGATATCAGTGAGATTGATGAATTGTCCCATGGGTTTAACGAGGCAACAATTACGCAGTTTGGTTGGTCTAATGACTTGATTGTAAGTCAGTCTGGGCAAGGTAATGTGGCAAACGTGAATCAATTTGGTCAAAGCAACTTTCTTAATGTACAGCAACAAGGGCAAGAAAATAGCGCAGAAGTAATACAAACTGGTGCTTATTTAGAATTACAAATAATGCAAATAGGGACAAATAATACAGCGTTTGTTGGGCAAGGTGGGGTTGGTTCTTCTATCGATTTATATCAAGAAGGAGATTACAACAATGCTGAAGTAACCCAAGCTGGTTTCTATAACAATATTGAGATCAACCAATTAGGCTCAAATCACGATATAACGTTTCATCAGGTGGGTGCTTTTAAGAATTACCAAGTAACCCAAGGAAATCTTTAATTTAATTCAGTAAAGGGAAAGACGACATGAAATATTCAAAATTAGCAATACTTGTTTCGGCAGCGGTTTTAGCATCTTCTGTTAATGCATCTAGCGATGATAATGAAGCATGGGTTGAGCAGATGGGGACGAACCAGTCTGCAACTGTAACGCAAGTCGTAAATAGCATGGATAATGATGCGACTATTATGCAGTACGGCTCTGACAGTGTTGCAAGTATTGAACAAGCTGATACCACTAATTCACATGCTTTTATTACCCAAGATGGTTCTGAAAATATGGGTAGTGTTTATCAGCATGACGCAACAGATTCTGCAACAGCGACAATTACGTCAGTTGGTGCTGGTAACTTAGCAACAGTTGAACAAAGATTTAATAACGGCCTTGATGCTGCAGCCACTGTTACTCAAATGGGTGATAACAACTGGGGTCGTATTATTCAAGATAGTGGTGATACAGCTAATTCAACAATTAATCAGTATGGTAATGATGATTATGCAGCTGCAGTAAATACTCAATCAGATAATGCTGTGGCAACGATTAATCAATATGGTGGCGGTTCTGGCTTTAATAGAGCTGCGATTGTTCAAGTTGTTTCTAATGCTGCTGTCGGTACTGTTAATCAAACTGGCTCAGGTAATGATGCATTAATAGGGCAACGAACTGACAACCATTTGTTAGGTGCAGGTAGTGATGATACTTCTGCAGTCATTACTCAAACGGGTAACGATAACATTGCAGCGACTGCTCAAGATTTCTCTATCTCAAATATGGCTACCGTTGTTCAGACTGGTAATGCGAACACCGCAGTTACTGCACAATTAGGTGATAATAATGAAGCTTCTGTAACTCAAAATGAAGATTCTAATGAGGCAGGGGTGGCACAATCAGGGACTGATAATACTGCTACCGTGGTACAAACTTCTACACCTGGCGGTTTAGGTAACATGGCTTCTTCGCAACAGTTTGGTGCTGGTGACCAAGCAACATTAACCCAAACTGGTGATTTAAATACCGCTGAAAACGAACAGTACGGTGCAGGCGATATGGTTAACGTTACTCAAGCTGGTAATGACAACTATTCATTCACTTTGACTGATGATTTAGGTTCTACAGTTGATTTAGTTCAGACTGGTGATTTAAATGAATCATATGCTGGTGCAATAATGGGTGACTCTAACACTGTTTCAGTTATTCAAACAGGTGAAGGCAACCTTTCATTCGCTGGTGGTTACATGAGTTCAGGTAGTACTGTATCGGTATCTCAAATAGGTAATGGTAACAGCTCATTTGCAGTAACCTCAGGTGCGGGTAACAACATTACGGTTAACCAAGGCATGTAATATCGTAATACTTTCGTCTATTGGAGTAAGTAAAAACACCCGTTAGGCTAATAGTTATTACATATCTACCTTGATAATATTTAACAAGAGCTAGTACGTTGTTAAGTGCTAGCTCTTTGCTTTACAAGTTAATGTTATCTGTACTTGGATTGTCAGATTACCTTGTAAATGATTTATCAATACATGTTCAATTTAATCATCTAGTCACAATGGAGTGTAATTAATGTTTAAAGTTGTCAATTGGATGATAGTTTCTCGTTCTCAGTTATTAGTTGATTTATTAGACTGTCGTTGGCCGCAAGAGTTTCTTGTGAAGTTAGCTAAAGCCACCCCAGCAACAATGAGTTCGCAACTGTCATCTCATCAAAATTCTCTAGTCGTATTTGATTTAGCGACAATTGACTTACAGCAGGTCTATCAATTACAAAAATTGATAGAAAGGGAACATTATGCTGTAAAAACTGTTTTTTTAAACTTTCCTAAGCAAGTCGATGCAAAATTTCTAATTCATCCTGCTACAACTGCCGGTGTTTTTTACTGTGATGCAGAATTAAGTCAAGTTAGTAGTGGATTAAATGAAATATTGAAAGGAAGAAGTATTATTCCGAATGATTTACATAAATCATTATTGAGTGATATTGCTGATGATGAGAGTGAGCACTTGACGATTAGAGAAAGGGAAGTGCTACAAGCTTTACTATCAGGTAGCACAAACTTGGATATTGCTAACCAACTGTTTGTCAGTGAAAGTACCATTAAAACACATTTATATCGTGCTTTTAGAAAAATAGGTGTTTCAAGTCGAGGCCAGGCAATTGCTTGGGCACAAACTCATATGCATGAGGTTAGAGTATGAAAAACATCAATTTGATGTTTTTAACACTATTAATTTCAGGCAACGTACTTGCTGAAAACTCTTCTGTATCTCAATCTGTGGATACAGTAGAGACCATCAATAAAGCTCCAAATGAAGTGATTGATCAAACACAGGCTCAACGTCAAGAAGATGCTAAAGAGCCTGTAACCTCTGCTACAGATAAAAATATACAAAAAGAAATTAAAGTAAAACCTCAAGATACGAGTGATTCTATTCCTAAAGATGAAACTGACTTAATCGATGGACTCATTCTAAATCGTGCAATGACACGTCTTGGGCATCGTTTTTATCGTCAGTTTGTCGGGGCTTATAGAGATATTGGCGGAATAACGAAACATTCAGGCATTACTATTATCGAACAAGCTACTGCCAGAAGCGGTAGTAAAATGTTGATTCAACAGAATCGAAAAACTATTTTCGTCACCTTTGTTTCCCCAATCAGTAGAAACTTGGATGATCAAGCAAATTATGCTGCGAAAAGAGTTAACACAGTGATTAAACAGGAAAATGAACGGGCGCTTTTGGGAGCTTTTTTAGACCCAGACTTAGCTCCCGATGAAATATAGGCAGGGACCGCACATGAAAAAAATATTATTTACCTCCGCGGCGTTAGTTTTTTCGGCAAATATTAGCGCCACTCAGTTAGTTTATACTCCGGTTAATCCGGCTTTTGGTGGTAGCTACTTAAATGGTCAGTATTTATTAAATAATGCACTTGCTCAAAATGATCATGAGCCTGAATCTTCAGGTGGAACGGGATATGTCGCGCCAACAGCTTTGGAACGTTTAGCAAGTTCGTTAGAATCTAGGTTAATGTCTCAACTCTTTAATGATGCAGCTAATGGTAATGAAGGTTATCTTAAAACCGATGATTTCGAAATTAACGTTGTTAATGAAGATGGAACGTTACTCGTACATATTACAGATCTACTAACGGGTGAAACGACGATAATCGAAGTCGGCGGCCTAGTGTCTACAGGAGGATAAAATGAATAAGATTTTAGTCAGTTTATTTCTTCTTTCGTTAACAGCATGTTCTTCTGTTGATGATGAGTTTGCAGACATAGACGCAACATCGAGTTTAATGCCAAAAGGTGAGACTTACTACGATTTGGTCAGCTTGCCTTTTCCTCAAGGTGCCATGATTGCTGCAGTTTATGACTTTAGAGATCAAACAGGTCAATATAAACCAATTCCGTCTAGTAACTTTTCAACTGCTGTGCCGCAATCTGGAACTGCATTTTTAGCGCAATCATTGAATGATTCTGCATGGTTTATACCTGTTGAGCGAGAAGGGCTGCAAAACTTATTAACCGAGCGTAAAATTTTACGTGCTGGATTAAATGGCAATAAAAATAAACTGCCTCAATTAAACAGCGCCCAAGTATTGATGGAAGGCGGTATTGTTGCTTATGACACTAACATCAAAACAGGTGGTGCTGGCGCGCGATATTTAGGTATTGGCGCTTCTGGTCAGTATCGTGTGGATAGTATTACTGTAAACCTACGTGCGGTTGATATTCGAACTGGTCGCCTTTTAAGTAGTGTTACTACAACTAAATCGGTAATTTCAAAAGAAATCACCGCTGGTGTATTTAAGTTTATTGACGCTCAAGATTTACTAGAAGCTGAAGTCGGTTACACCTCAAATGAACCTGTAAGCCTTTGTGTTGTGTCAGCGATTGAAAGTGCTGTAGTACATTTAATTGCAGATGGTATTTGGAAAGGTGCTTGGAACTTAGGTGATTCTGTCACAGGTCTGCAAAATGAAACTTTGCAAAAGTATTGGTTAGAAGCCCACAGTGAAGCCAGAGTGAGTGCAAGAATTAAGCGCGGCTAACACACGTTAAAGCTCCATTATTTACAGTAAAAAAAGGTGCCTATATGGCACCTTTTTTATTGTTGTAAATAATTGAATATGTCTTATATTCAGAAATAAAAGCGTATTCAATTTTTATTTGATATTTAGGTCATGGCTATAGCGTTACAGCCAAATATTCAGTTTTTCTTGGTCGTGGATATCAAGACTAACGGTATCAGTTATTGCAGAGCTAATTGTCATAACACCTTGCATTAACTCATCTCTTCTAAACCAAGTTAACGTGACTTCATCGCCCAAACTCATTGATTGTAATTGTGCTTCAAATTGCGCATCAACTTGTAAGTTATTTGCTGCGATCAATAAATCACCCGCGCTCAGTCCAGCTTGATGAGCAGGACTACTTTGGGTAACCGTCAAGACTTTAAGGCCTAGATATTCAGGTTTCGTTTTTGCGCCAAATGCTATTTGATAACCTTTGGTTTCTCCACCGCCTAAATCAGCATTGCCGGCACTGGCTCTAAGGCGAAGTGTGATACCGACTTGGTTAAGCAAAGGCTCAAGCGGGATATCCTGGGTGTTATCGAGGTAAGCAAATAACTCGTCACAATTGCGATTTAACAAGCTTTCGACAATTTGTTGGTGAGTATTAATCTCAGTGCCAACTCCTTTTGCGCCGAACTCTTGCCAAAGCGTGCGCATGACATCATCTAAACTCTGTTTGCCTTCTGTTTCAATTCTGATGGTGAGATCCAAGAATAAGGCGAACAAGGCGCCTTTAGTGTAATAACTCACAATGGCATTATTGGCATTCTCATCTTGTTTATAAAACTTAGTCCAAGCATTAAAACTTGATGATTTTAAGGTTTGCTTAAAACGCCCTTGTGAACGATACACTCGAGTCATTATCTCGCTTAACATAGTGAGATATTGAGTTTGATCGACACAGCCACTGCGATAAGTTAAAAAATCATCAAAGTAGGATGTGATACCTTCATAAGCCCATAATTGCTCTGTATAAGCTTCTTTGGATAAATCAAACGGGGTGAATTCAGCAGGTTTAATCCGTTTTACATTCCAACTGTGGAAATATTCATGGCTGCATAAGGATAAATAAACCCGGTAATCTTTATTCACTTCATGGTGCATATCAGTAGGTAAATCTTTTCTTGAGCACATTAGCGCCGTACTTGCTCTGTGTTCTAAACCGCCAAAACCATTGCCTAATACTGTGGTAAGAAACACATATCGCTCAAATGGTGCACTGCCACCAAAGAGGTTTATTTGGTACTCGCAAATGGCCTTTAAGTCTTTACATAAACGGGGTAGTGATGCGCGATGTTTACCGCTGAGTACGATATCGTGAGGTACGCCGCCTGCTTCAAAACTGGCAATCGCGAGGTTGCCCATTTCTACAGGATGATCGATAAAATCATCATAATTACCAGCGTAGAACTCACCAAAGCCAAATTGTTCACCAGAGGTTCGTTTCATGCTGGTGGCAAGTTTCCAATCACTTAATTCAGGCAATGCTGGTTTTTCAATGGTTAATGTGTGTTTTTCTTGCTCAAGCCCTTCAGCGCATAAGAAAACACTACTGCCATTAAAAAATCCGTGAGTCGTATCTAGGTGAGCAGATCGCACGGATAAGTCCCAAGCGTAAACCTGATAAGAAATGTTAATAAAACTGTCGCTGTTTTGACATTGCCAAGTTTGTTTATCTAGCTGAAGTACCTCAATTGGTTGCCCATTTTCATCTATTGCTTTTATATCGATTAGGTTTCTTGCAAAATCACGGATCATGTAGCTTCCTGGTAACCAAGAAGGCAATGACAGTGTTTGCTGCGGTTTTGCTTTGCTAATTGTTTGAGTGACTTCAAATAAATGCGCTTTAGGATCGATAGCAATGATGTGATAATGCATGAACAATTTCCAAATAAGTTGGTGTTGCTAAAAAGAAATGCGATCTAGAAGAACCACAATGCTGCCAAAATCACTGCCAATGTGCAAATGCATATGTACAAGACGACAAAATCTAAAATGTACATTTACTGGAGTGACAAAGGTCGTAGTTGATACTATAAGATAATCTAGTTGGCGCGCTCTATAGTAAAGTTCACCTCACAAATAACGATAAGGATGATTACCCATGGCCGAAGAAACCATTTTTAGTAAAATTATTCGCCGCGAAATTCCTGCGGATATTTTATTTCAAGACGAGTTGGTGACCGCTTTTCGTGATATTTCCCCGCAAGCTCCAACGCATATTTTAATTATCCCAAATCACCTTATTCCAACGACTAACGATATCAAAGCGTCCGATGAGTTAGCTTTAGGACGCATGATGTCTGTTGCGGCAAAGCTTGCTGATGAAGCGGGGATAGCCGAAGACGGTTATCGATTAATCATGAATTGCAATAAGCATGGTGGCCAAGAGGTTTATCATATCCACATGCATCTAGTAGGCGGCAAACCGTTAGGTTCAATGCTTAATCATGCAGGATAGTTCTAACCCAATGAAAATAAACAGTGAATTTTTTCCGCTAACGCAAGTTGCGACTCGTTTCGTGAACCAGTTAGCCCAATGTCGCCGCCTGAACATCAGCGTACTTGAGGCGAGTGAGCATCATGTGTTACTCGAACTACCATACAGCCAAGATATTATTGGTGATCCTGATACCGGAGTTATCCATGGTGGTGTGGTAACTACGTTAATCGACACGGCATCAGGTACGTCGGTTGTGAGTGCAATTTTAGCTAAATATGAGTCTCTAGAGATATCGCCAACTTTGGATTTGCGTGTTGATTATATGAAACCCGCAGAACCTGATAAGCCACTTTATGCGATTGCTGAGTGTTATCGTTTATCAGCTAACGTTGCTTTTACAAGAGCCATTGCTTATCAAGACAGTGTTGATGATCCTATTGCTCATGCTGTTGGCTCTTTTATGCGAATAAGTCCAGAAATGGTCGGCGAAGAATTCCGCCAAGCATTAATGGGAGACACTAGCACCAGCGATGAGCTCGCTGTTAATAAAAACCTTAGTACTGGCACTTCTTCAAAAACTGACAGCGAAGTACTCGTTGACGATGAATTAAACGTTCATGATATTGTGAAGCGTGCTATTGATCTTAACGATTACAGTTATCTGCTGGCAAAAGTGCCGTACACGCAATTTATTGGCATGAGTGTTAACCGTTTCGGTGATGAAATGGTGTTTAAATTGCCACAAAAAGACGACAATATCGGAAATCCTATTTTACCTGCCATCCATGGGGGTGTTATTGCGGGCTTTATGGAAATGTCGGCGATTGTGCAATTAATGGTATTTATGCAGGCGAAGAAGGTACCTAAGATCATTGACTTCTCAATTGATTACTTACGTGCTGGCTTACACCAAGATACCTTTGCAGAGTGTAAAATTACTCGTCAGGGGCGCAGAGTCGCCCACGTAACGATAAATTGTTGGCAAACTAATAGAAAGCAGTTGATAGCAACAGCTAGAGCCCATTTTTTATTAGACCAATAAAGTGTAAATTAAACATAAGCCATTTTTTACAGTATTCTTAATAAGTATTCTTAATAAGAAAATAGTACCCAGAGGAACAATCATGAAACTGTCTATCGTTGTTGTAACATTAGTATTAATGATGTCTGCTTGTGCCAATCACACAGCAGGGGTTTCAGCGGGTTCAAATGGTGTCACGAGAGTGGATAATTACTCATTTGGTCAAGAAGTTGCCGTTGAGCAAGTAAGAGTACGTACTCAAGGGGACTTGCTACAAGGTTCAGCACTTATTATGAGCCAAGTTGGCAGCGATTTACGCCTACAATATAAGTTCACTTGGTATGATGTCAGCGGTTTTACTATCGAAGATGAGGCCACAAGTTGGAAGTCGTTAAAGTTACATGGCAAACAGCAAATGCAAGTAACAGCGTTAGCGCCTAATGCCAATGCGACACGTTTTGATGTGTACGTGCGTAAAGCATTCTCTAACTAATCTGTATTTTGAGTATTAAAAACACCCTAATTGGGTGTTTTTTTATCGCTATATATTTTTTATTGCTGTGTGATATAAATTTGTACTTAAATAGTTAATGAAAAGTTCACGGTAATAGTGTCGTACTTAAGTTGAATCGTTTATAATCCGCCTCGCCAAGGGGTGTTAACTCAATATTGAGCTAACTGAGATGTCTAATGACAAACCCTTAGAACCTGATCCGGCTCATACCGGCGTAGGAATAGGCTGCATTTATTTACGACAACTGATTTATCATAGCGTAATTAACACATAGTTAATGCGACAAGATTGTCACAGATGCACATCACTCATTCGCTATGCTTGCCGGATCTCAAAATTATTATTTGAGGTCCTATGTCTTTATTAAAATCTAAATCGCCTATTGCGATAGCCATTCTCGCTGCTTTATCAACTTCCGCTGTTGCTCAAACAGAAAATATCGAACGCGTTGCTCCTAATGCTGAAAAAATGGAAGTGATTGTTGTTAATGCTGATTTTAGCAGTATAGAACTTGAAAAAGCGCCATCTAGTGTCACCGTTATTGACAGTCAACAATTGCAAGATGAAGGCGCTCAACATTTTGAAGACGTTTTAAACTCAATTGCTAACTTTAACTGGTCTGGTGGCAGCTCTCGCCCTAAATACTTCCAAATCCGTGGTGTGGGTGAACAAGAAGAGTATCAGGGCGCACCTAATTCATCGGTTGGCTTTATTGTAGATGATATCGACTTGTCTGGTATTGGCATGGTTTCGAGCATGTACGATATGCAACAAGTTGAAGTCTTGCGCGGGCCTCAAGGTACGCAATACGGTGCTAATGCGTTAGCGGGTTTGATTTATTTAAAAAGTAATGACCCTACAGATGTGTTTGAACATGGCGCGCAAGTATCAATGGGCGACGATGACTTACAGACATTTTCCGGTTTCAGTTCTGGACCATTATCTGATTCAGGAAAATTACTTTATCGCGTATCTCTAGAGCAGCATTCTCAAAATGGTTACCGCGATAATACTTACCTTGAACGTGAAGATACCAATGCCCGCGACGAGTTTACGGCTAGAGCTAAACTGCGCTGGTACGCATCTGATGATGTCCAATTAGATTTAACCCTATTACACGCTAACTTTGATAATGGTTATGATGCTTGGACACTGGATAACAATGGTTTTGATACCATTACAGATGCCCCAGGTGTTGATGCTCAAAAAACCACAGGTGTAGGTTTAAAAGCTATTTTCTCTCAGTTTGAAAAATTTGAACTCACCTCGTTAACCTCATTTGCGCAAACTGATCATCATCATAATTATGACGGTGACTGGGCTAACCCTGAATATTGGGCATCTAAAGAATGTCCAGCCTATGATGACAGTTGGGCTGTTATTGGCACTGAGCCGTGTGTGTACGATTACACATGGGATAAACAAGGCGATCGTAAAACTATTTCACAAGAGTTTAGGATCAGCTCCAACGAAGCGGGTCGAATCTTTAATGATTCAACTGATTGGTTATTCGGTTTATATGGTATGAACCTAAAAGAAGATAATGATTTATATTCTGAATATAACGGCTGGCCTGACGAGGTTTTACAATCTGAATATGAAGCAACCAATTATGCTGTTTTTGCTCAAACAGATACCCAGTTTGGCGACGGTTATGTCTTTTCTGCTGGTGTGCGTTTAGAGCGCCGAGAAAGTGAATACAGCGATAGTAACGGCGATGAGTTCGACCCAACAGAGAATATGTGGGGCGGTCATTTAGCGATTTCGAAAAGCTTAAACCAAGATCATAATGCTTATTTCAGAATCGCACGAGGATATAAAGCTGGTGGTTTTAACATGACATTACCACCGGAATTGGCGGATAAAAAAGAGTTCGATACTGAAATCTTATATAACTACGAATTAGGTCTTAAGTCATCTTGGTTAGATGGTGTGGTTGCGACGAATATGGCGTTATTTTATATGGACCGTCAAAACCAGCAAGTATCTGCGTCACAACAAGATCCAGATGATCAGCAGCGCTTTATTCTGTATACAGAAAATGCAGGCAGCGCCAAAAATTACGGTGCAGAAGCTGATTTTAAATACTATGCGACAGATAATATTCAGTTTTATGGCAGTGTTGGTTGGTTAGAAACTGAATACGGTGATTATCAATATAACGATAAGTATGGCAACGTGATTGATTTGACAGGTCGTGACCAAGCGCATGCGCCTAACTTTACCTATAGTGCTGGTATGAGTTATGTCAGTGATTCAGGTTGGTTTACTAACCTTAATGCGAGTGGCAAAAGTGATTTTTATTACTCAGACAGTAATGAATCAAAGTCCGATGCTTATACTATCTTCAATGCTCGCATTGGCTATGAGTCACAAATGTGGTCAGCATACCTGTGGGGCAGGAATTTATTTGATGAGCAATATGGTGTAAGAGGTTTCTACTTTGGTAACGAGCCAGATTTAGATTGGGCTGACAAACAATATGTTCGTTATGGCGACCCTCGTCAATTAGGTATTACCCTTGATGTGAAGTTTATGTAGCGTTAATGAGTAATCGTTAAAGATCATTTTCTTTAATAATTACAATAGTTTTAACAATATATTTTTACAACGTATTTCAGTGAAATACCGCCATAATTTGCTAGACTATGGCGGTATTTTTAATTGAGACGTACCTAAGGAATTCCTGATGAAATTAACTGCTGAAATCAGTATGTATCCATTTAACGAAAACTATTTAGATCCGATTAAATGGTTTATTGGTCGTGTTGATAGCTATTCAAACATTGAAAGAAAAACCAATGCGATGGCAACACAAATCTGTGGCGAATATGCAGATGTGATGTCAATGCTTGCGGTAGAAATGGAAGCCGCCCATCAAAAGTGGGGCAAGGCTGTTTTTGTATGTAAGTTTATCGGTGGCGAATTAGATTTAAGCCATACAGAATAAAACTTGTTAATTCGCTCAATATAGAAAAAGAAACGCCTTATTATGCTTGCTGAGATTTTTCAATCAATACAAACTGCCATCGCTGAAGCCACCGCTATGACTGGCTGGGAGGCCGTTGCTGTCATATTGGCCATCGCATATTTAGTTCTCGCCATGAGAACTAATATCTGGTGCTGGGCTGCAGCATTTGTCAGTACGGCAATTTACACCGTGTTGTTTTGGAAAGTCTCATTATTGATGGAGTCATTGTTGAATGTATATTACATGGCAATGGCTATTTATGGTTTTTGGTTGTGGCGTTATGGTGCCGGCGATGTCCACAACACGGCTTCTCCCATTATCAGTTGGTCACTGAAGACACATCTAATTATTATTGCCGTCACAAGCATAATCTCTCTAGTCGTAGGTTATTTAATGGCAACGAATACCTCAGCTTCGTTTCCTTATCTTGATGCATTAACGACATGCTTTGCTGTGATGACAACCTATCTAGTGGCGAAAAAGGTCATTGAGAATTGGTATTACTGGATGGTGATTAATTCACTATCGATTTATTTATACTTACAGAAAGGCTTGATGCTCACATCTGGTTTACTTATTTTATATCTGTTCATGGCTGTCAGTGGTTATTTCATGTGGCGCAAGAAAATGCAGCAAGATAACCTTGACGTTAATTTATCTCTAGCAAAATAAAGGCGTTTAGAATGACTTTAAAGCCAGAGTGGAGCAAGAGTGGAGCCTGAACTAAAATGCAGAAATAGATGAAAAAATTTAATCCTTGGTCTGTATTGCCTGCATCATTTCAAAGACTACTGCCGTCTAATTTAGTGGATGAGATAAGTTCACATTGTATTGGCGTCACTAAGCTATCTGCTGGTTTAAGCAATAGTAATTATCGGCTCCACATGCTTCATCAAGATTGGGTGCTGCGTGATAATAAAAATGTTCAACAATGGTGTGATAGAGACAATGAAGTCATTTGCTGGCAGATGGTTGAAGCAGTTAAATTAGCGCCAAAGCTGATCTGGAAAAGTGCTAATAAACAGTTTTATTTGAGCGAATTTATTAAGCAAGATAGGTTTGATTGGTCATCTATATACTCTGAATACGGCTTTAATTCCCGAGAACGCCCGGTTAATTCTGTTTTTCATCTAAATCCAATATCTCAATCCGCAGAGGATCAAACGCTATTAAAAAATAAGCAACAACAAGCACTTGACCCCGTTGAGCACCTGTTAAAATTACTCTGCGAGTTATCAAAGCTACCTTTGCCACCTAAAGTCATCAGCTTAACGCAGCAATGGCAAGTTTACCTCGAGTCTTTAACAACCATTTCTCAAGTTGAAAAAAATCAACAATGGCAGAGTTCGTTCAGACAGTTAAAGCAACGACAAGTTGAGATGAATGCTTGGTTGGCTGATTTGGAATCATGCTTGATAGCTCCTCAGTTTTGCCATCGAGATTTATCACCCTATAATTTGTTGTTTTGCGATGATAAATTGCAATGCATTGATTTTGAATATTGTGCGGCCAGTCACCCAATGTTTGATTTGGCCTCTGTTTTGACAACTCACCAATTAACTTCGCATCAAGTGACCAGCTTATGTAAACAATATTTTGCTGAGCAACCAAATCTTAAGGCTGGCGCTAGCCAGTATGTAAGGCAAATCATTAATTGTTTTTGGATGTTTGCTGCCGCTTGGGCATTAATGATGGCAGGAACAGAGGTTGAAGACACGGGAAAGGAAGCTGAAGCACCAATTGTAGGTAACAAGCTGACAGATATTGCTGAGGTAAAAGCTTCATATTTTACGTTATTCAACAAATACCTATCTTTAATATCATAAGACTATTATTCTTAATCAATAGCCAAGATTAAGGAGAACGTCCGTTGAAGAAGTCATTCGTTCCAATATTGCTGGTGGTATTTTTAGTTGGCTGCTCAACTAAATTTAGTTATTTTTTTCTTGATTGGGCCATAGAATGGCGGGTCGAGGAATATGTGACTTTAGATAAGAGTCAGCAAAAACAATTTGATGTTCTACTAGATAAATTCCTCATCTGGCATCAAAAAGATGAATTATTAAGGTATAGCCAACAACTCAATACACTTTCTACTGCGATTGAAACGCAAACTGTGACGCCCGAAATGTGGCAGCAACAAGTTACGGATGCAAAGGCTCACTGGTTCCGTATTTTCGACTTTATCCTACCTGATTTATTACCCATCCTTGCAAGCTTATCTGATGAACAAGCCAATGGCATGATTGAACAGCTCAAACAAGATAATAAAGACTTAAACAAAAAGTATGCAGGAAAGACACAACAAGAGTTATTAGAAGATTCCAATGAAAAGATATTAGATCGTATTGATGATTGGCTAGGCAGCGTATCTACAGAACAACAAAGTTTAGTTAAAAAGTATAATAAACAGCGTATTGCGACCTTAGATATGTGGCTCGAATATCGACTTGAATGGTTAAGAGAGTTTCAACAAGCGATTGAAATGCGTGATGATGAACGCTTATTAGAACAACGTATGCGTTTATTAATGACCTCACCAGATGAATTAAAGTCAGAGGTTTACCAGCAACATGTTGATCAAAATTCTCGATTATTTGGTCAATTGGTGATTGATATTAATCGCAGTTTATCCGCCAAACAAAGGCAACATTTTACCGGTAAAATGGAAGAACTAATTACTGACTTAAGTGATCTTTCAAGTGAGATAAAATAATTCAGGTACTATTTTTGGCTGTTTTAATTACCTGCGATGAAATAATTATCGACTAAGCTTGGTCTATTGACGTAATGAATGAATATTTTAAGGAATAAATATGACCAACCTTTACCAGCAGTTTTTAAATTTTTTAAAACACCTTGAAGGTTTAGCACCATTAGCATTACGTATTTATCTTGCGCCGGTATTAATGCAGGCAGGTTATAATAAGTTGTCGCATTTTAGCGATACTGCTGCATGGTTTGGTAATCCAGATTGGGGATTGGGACTACCAATGCCTGAGGTGATGACAGCACTTGCTGCAGGTACTGAGTTATTTGGTGGTTTCTTATTATTGATTGGTTTAGCTACTCGATTAGTGGCTATTCCAATGATGTTTACCATGTTGGTTGCGGCATTTGCTGTTCACATTGATAACGGCTGGTTAGCTATTGCAGATGCTAGTTCTTGGCTTGCGAATGATAATGTTGCCGCATCTGCTGAAAAATTGGCTGCTGCGAAGTCAATTTTGCAACAGCACGGTAATTATGAATGGCTTACTAGCTCAGGTAACTTTGTTATCTTAAATAATGGTATAGAGTTTGCCATTACCTATTTATTTATGTTGCTGGCTCTACTCATGATGGGTGGTGGCCGATACACTAGCGTTGATTACTTTATTCGAAAGCGTTTTATGTCATAAATTGAGTCATTAAAAAATCCCACTTCAATGTGGGATTTTTGTTAGTATCAGTCAGAATTTAATTAATGTGATTGATAAAAAGGACATTTCATTGGACGCATCAGAATTATTACTTACCCGACAATCAACGCCGAGATTAACTCAACCTGCTCCTTCAGAGTCTCAACTTGATTTCATTCTTAATGCTGGCGCACGTGTGCCTGATCATGGTGCATTAACGCCATGGGAATTTATCATTGCTACTGGTGATGGTCTTAATAAGTTAGGCGATATTTTTGTTAAAGCAGCGACTGCAAACGGAGCAGAAGAAGCCTTTATCGCTAAAGCTAAAAATATGCCACACCGTGCCCCGATGGTCATCACTATCGCGACCAAAAATCAGCAGCACCCTAAAGTTCCTTTACTTGAGCAACAACTGGCAGCAGGTTGTGCCACGATGGCAATGCAGCAAGCGGCTTTTTCATTAGGGCTTGGCGCAGTGTGGCGCACAGGTGACTTTGCTTTTAGCGCGGTTGTTAATGAAGGTTTAGGCTTAGCCGAAGATGAGCAAATAGTGGGATTCTTATACGTAGGTACGCCAGCAGTTAACGCACCTGTTAAACCGTTAAAGCCTGGACGTCAATTTGCTCGCTTTCTTTGATATTTGCTCAGCCTAGATAAATGACTAGCTTTGATAAAATCTGGGCTAATACAAACCTTGAGTCTAATGAGCTTGAGTCTAATAAGTTTGAGTATTGATTCACCAAATATAGGCTTTAATAAATAGTGAAGGATTCGGCGCTATCAGGTGAAAACATCTGTAGATAAAATATGACGCTGTAATGTATCAGCGTCATATACTTGAGCTTTTATTCACTTGGGTCTAAGGAGTCTAGCGGGAGTAAATTTTGATAAATATAATAACCTAAAGGCCCAAAAATCAAGCTAATTGTTCCCCATAGATACCTTCGTACATTGTCGATATGAGCACCCGTTGTTATTGCTCGATGACAAAACATGATATGCAAAATACTTAATAACAGTATTAATAACATCACCAAATCCATTTGTTCCATGTCTACATCCTTGATTACTGCAAAGAGACTTATTTAAGCTTAATCTCATTTTAGGATTTCGCAGTAAAAACAATTAAAAATCCATCTTTAAGTTGATATAACTTACTCTAATTAGTCTTACTAATTCAATGGTTTTTATGAATATTTATACAAAAGTTTGAAGTTGAGCTGTTTAATTAAGCAGTTACTAAACTATAGTGTGCTTTTTAAACTCATTTGTTGATTAATATCATCAAGCCATAGTGGATACTTACGCATAACTACCTGAAATAAATTGCTTTCAATGTGACGTTTTAGCCACTGCCTCACTTTGGAGTATTGGCTCTGCTCAAACCAATTTTTATTTACATGGGCGAACTGTCTGACAAACGGAAAAATAGCAAAATCTGCATAGGTAGGGCTGTCAGCAAATAAGTGCGGGGAGTCGCTTAATCTCTGTTCCAGTAATGCAATGAATTTACATGCGTTTTCTCGGTAATACTCTTCAGAATACTCAAGGTGTCTATCTGCGTATTTGTATTTATCTAGCCAGGTTTTAAATTCGTTATCATTTTTTTCAATTAGCGCTTTAGCATTGGCATCATTTAGAGAGCGAATTAATAAATCATATTCATCTTTGCATAAATATTCGCTATTGGCTGCAGGATAATTACCTAGAGAAAAATGGACAATGTCTAGGCTTTCTTCTAGTACAAAAGGGTGATGGTCTACACCAGCGCCGCCAGTATCTTGCTGCGTGTTTACCACTAATACAGGTACCGTGCCTTTAGGTGAAATGTCGAGTAATTGAGTCGGTTTATTTTTTAGTATTATTTCACGTATTTGCGGGTTTAATGAAGATAAGTGTAACCCTAAGCGGGCGCGCATAGCATATGGGCAACGTCTAAAACTATATAGGATCATAAATTGAGTTAGTTTTTATTAAGTATTTGATTCATTTTAAGAGGTTAATAAATGAATTGTTAGTGATAAATCCTAACTTGACCATCAAAGTGTGTGATCTGAATCAAATTAAATTGCCGTAAAGACTGTGATTAGGGTACAATTTCGCGCCTTTATTTGAGGTCTGTCACCTTAAGTAGTCTTGCATTAGTCAGCTTACATTAAATGCTCTGGAAATTAAGTTCCAGCTTGCGGAGAACCCCATGTCACAAGTCGTTGTTTGTGCTTTATATAAATTTGTTGCGTTACCTCATTTCGAATCCATTAGAGCGCCATTACTAGCCCATATGGAAAATGCCGAGATCCGCGGTACCTTATTACTCGCTAAAGAAGGTATTAACGGCACAGTTGCAGGTAGTCAGCAAGCCATTGATGGGTTACTTGCATGGCTGGCAACTCAAGAAGGCTTAGCTGATATTGTCTGTAAGTTTTCTTTTGATGAAGACATGCCTTTTTATCGCACTAAGGTAAAACTTAAAAAAGAAATTGTGACCATGGGTGTAGAGGGTATCGACCCTCGTGAAGTCGTTGGTACCTACGTTAAACCAAAAGATTGGAATGCACTTATTTCCGACCCTGAAGTATTACTGGTTGATACGCGTAATGATTACGAAGTTAAAATCGGTACCTTTAAAGATGCCGTTAACCCAGTTACAGAGACATTTCGAGAGTTTCCTGATTACGTCAAAGAAAATCTAGACCCTGCTAAACACAAAAAAGTGGCTATGTTTTGTACCGGTGGTATTCGCTGCGAAAAATCGACTGCTTATCTAAAAGAGCAAGGCTTTGAAGATGTTTATCATCTTGAAGGTGGCATTTTAAAATACCTTGAAGAAGTAAAGCCTGAACAAAGCATGTGGGAAGGTGAGTGCTTTGTATTTGATAATCGAGTTGCAGTAAATCATGACCTTGAAAAAGGCATTTACGATCAGTGCAACGCATGCCGTATGCCTATCACTCAAGAAGAAATGCAATCAGAAGCTTATGTGCAAGGTGTAAGTTGTCCCCACTGCATTGATAAAATATCTGATGAGCAACGCCAACGTTTTATCGAACGTGAGCGCCAAGTTCAGCTAGCGAAACAGCGCGGCGAAGCGCATATTGGTAGCGAAGTAAAGCAAGTGATTGCCCAGCGTCGTAAAGACAAAGAGTCACTAAAACAAGCGCAAAATGAAAAGTAAAAGTTAAGTAAGCTAGTTTATGTTGCACGCTAAGATTTATTGGTTAAATTTCTAGCTTCGTATCAGAGTTTTAGTGATTAACCAAAGTATAAAAAGCATCCACATGGATGCTTTTTTAGTTTTAAAACTAGCTGTTCAGATTAACGGCAACCGAGACTAACCAAAACTGAGGTTAATCCCAATTGTGGCCAATCTCTTTTGCTCAGCGTATAAATCTTGCAGTAATAATTCATTATGTTTGGCTTGCTCATCAGAAAATATGACATTGAAATCTGCCTGTTGTGCTTTTACGATTATGTGCTGATAACTACTGGATGTACGGCCAAGATTAAATAGCACTGCTAATCGAAAAAGGGTCAATAATCTGAAAAAGGCAAGGCGCTGTGTTTCATCTGCAATGGTGATTGACAGGTAATTGATTTTCTTTCTATGGTTGCCAACGAGCAAGGCTAATAATTGTTGCTGTTGCTGATTAAAACCTGGTAAATCACTATTTTCAAGAATGTAACTTCCGTGTTTATGGTGAGACTTTGAGTTAATCGAAATACCTATTTCATGTAGCTGGCAGGCACCTTCTAAAAGCCAGCGATAATCCGTTAACTGCCACTTTTCTGTGACTTGCTCAAATAATGTCAGCGCAGTATTGGTTACTTTAAGCGCTTGATTTGAATCAGTATGATATAACTGAGTTAAACTTGATAACGTGCGTTGTCTTATATCATTTTGCTGCTCAATTTTAGCCAGTTCGTACAATACCCCTTCACGTAGAGCGCCTTTAGCTGCTTGTAGGCTTTCAATACCTAACTGCCTGAAAAAGCTGATAAGAATAGCTAGGCCTGCAGCCAATAATGGGATTCTTCTGTCATCTAAATGCTCAAATACAAGTTTTTCAATACTGCCAATATTAATCAGGTGTTTCTTTAATGCCAGCAGGTTTTTAGCAGTAATGCCTTCGCCGTTATCGGTAATTTCACTAATCGCAAGCGAAATGGCTTTAGCAGAACCTGAGCTACCCAATACAAGTGACCAGTCTTGATTAAAGTACACTTGACTTAAGCCTGCAAACTGCTTGTCTGCTGCTAAAATCGCCTGCTTAAAAGCATCTTTTGATAACTGACCATTAATAAAGAAACGCTTGTTATAACTGACACAACCACATTTTAAACTGGCTAAATGTTTTGCGCGTTTTTCATTCCCCACAATGACTTCTGTTGAGCCACCACCAATATCAATGACAATATTTTTCTGTTTCAGTACTTGGCTGTGGGCAATACCAGTGTAGATCAAGCGAGCTTCTTCATGCCCTGAGACCACATCAATGGGATAGGGCAGTATTTTTCTGGCGGCTTTTAAAAATGATTGTCGGTTCTTAGCAACACGAAGTGTGTGGGTTGCGACTATTTTGACTTGCGTCTTGGCTAAGTTTGAAAAACGTTGACTGAAATCTTTAAGACACTGAACACCATTGTCGATAGCAACTTCATCTAGCACATTTTGGTTGTCTAAATATTTAGCCAATTGCACTTGGCGCTTTTCTTTGTGCAGCACTTGTAATAGCCCATCTTGTTCGCGGGCTATGACTAAGTGAAAACTATTAGACCCCATGTCGATAGCGACAAAATGTTGTGAGTCTTCTGCAATAACATCTGCCAAATCTACGCCTCTTGTGGTAATTCTTGTAGTTTCTTATTGTTATTTAAACAATGAGTTGTTGTGTTACTTATTGCAGCGAGTGCACTTGTTACTTTTTTCTCATAGCCATTGAGGTATTGATGAATGGCCACTTGGCTGCGGAGCTTTCGTTTATTTCCTCTTGGGTGATATCGGTTGTCTTGCTGCTGGTTAATCACCCTAGACTTTGTATTATCTTTAAATTGCAGTGAAAGTATAGCAATAACCATCTGTTTTAACTGCTTATCATATACAGGCGTAGTGACTTCAATTCGTTCATCAATATTTCGTGTCATCCAATCTGACGACCCTATAAACAGTTTTTGTTCACCGCCAGCATGAAACAACATAACGCGCGAATGCTCTAAATAGCGGTCAATAATACTGAAAACCTTAATGTTATCGCTTTGCCCAGGGACTTGAGGAATTAAACTGCACATACCGCGTATTAGCATGGTGATTTTTACACCCGCTTGTGACGCTTCATAGAGTTTATTAATCATGATGTCGTCGACTAGATTGTTTAATTTCAGTTGAATACTGGCAGGCTTATTCTGCTTAGCTTGTTCAATTTCATTATTGATTAAACCAATGAGCTTATTTCTAGAATTATAAGGTGAGACAATTAAATGGTTGAATTCATCTTTGCGGTAAGGTCGTTCAATGAGGTCAAAGACTTGTTTTACTTCACCAGCAATATCTTGGTTTGCAGAGAATAACGAGAAATCAGTGTAAAAGCGCGCAGTTCCTTCGTTGAAATTACCTGAACCAATATGACAATAATATTGGGTTTTATTCTCTTCTTTACGACCAATTAGGCACAGTTTTGAATGCACTTTTAAACTAGGGATACCGTGATGAACTTTTACACCTGCTTCAGCTAAGCGGCGAGTCCAGTTAATATTGGACTCTTCATCAAAGCGCGCTCTTAATTCAATTACAGCGGTGACGCGTTTACCGTTTTTAACCGCATCAATAAGTGATTGCATTATGTGACTCTTTTTAGCCACACGGTATAAGTTTATTTTAATGAATTTAACTGCTGGATCATAAGCGGCTTGTCTGACTAACTCAGTGAAATGCGAGAATTTATGATATGGATAATTGAGCATGATATCTTTATGTCTAATGGCATCGAAGCTATTATCAAAGGCTAAAAACTGACTGCTATCAATAGGGTGAAGCTTTTCATTGACTAGTTTTTTACGACTTGGATTAGGGAAATCCATAAAATCTTTAAAGCTGTGATAACGACCGCCAGGAACTAAGCATTCTGTCGAGCTGATATGCAAATGAGACTTTAACATCTCGAGCATATCATCAGGCATATTTCTATCGTAAACCAACCTTACAGGCTGAGCTTTTAAGCGTTTCTTAATCCCTTTAGTCATGCGCTCTAAAGTTGTTTGCTCAAGTTCATTACTGATATTGTAGTCAGCATCTCGGGTCATTTTCATTGAAAACACGTTAATGGTATCGAATTCAAAAAAGGGTCTAAATAAATCATCAATACAATGACGAATAATATTGTCGAGTAATATTAAGTGCTTTATTTTAGAGGTTTTTTCAGTAGGTAATTCAAGAAAGCGCGGTACATTTTTATTCGGCACTTCAACTAATGCGTATTCTTTGTTTTCACCGCTTTGTAAACTGGCCACGAGATAAGTTGTGCCATCGACTAAGTGCTGAACCAAGTCACTATCTTCATTGATAATATGCGGTGCAATATGTCGTTTAAGTTGATTTTTAAAATACTTCTTAAGCCAGGCACTATGAAACTCGCTTAGTTGAGTTTCATTGATTAAAAAGATATTGCAGCGCGCGAGCTCTTTCATTAGCACTGGATATATTTGATCAAACTTTTCTTGTAAATCTAATACTTTAGCTTGAATCTTAGCCATCAAGCTTTGATATTCTAGTTGCTTTGAACTGATCCCCGATACCAAGATAGCGCGGCGAACTGCAGCCACTCTGACTTGGAAAAATTCATCCATATTGCTAGAAAAAATCCCTAAGAATCTAACTCGCTCGATTAAAGGCACTGACGTGTCATAAGCTTCTTGCAATACGCGCTCATTGAATGATAACCAAGAGAGTTCTTTATCGATAAATCTGTGATGTCGAGGTTCGTTCATGATGGGCTCCTGCAAAGCAATGCTGCAAAAATTAATCTATCACTAAATAGGTAGCGCTTAAATAGTACTATCGGATAGAGGTAGCTAATCAGCTGTTTAATATGAATAAAAATAGGAAGGTATTTTACTGCAGTTATATGACAGCTATGTGAACACATTGAGTGTGAACACTGTTTTCAGTAAATTCAAAGACGCAACAAATTGATTAAGCAAATTAAACCAATTGATGAAAATGTCAGCGAAATAACAGTGAACGCTAAACTTTATAAGATCCTATATAGCGCTTGTGTTATTTTTAGCATTGATTTGAATTTTTGAGTGGTAAGAAATGTTTATTGGGTTTGATTATGGCAGTGCTAATTGTTCCGTAGGAATTGAAAAAAATGGTGAAGTGACGTTAATTCCGATCAATGGCGACAGTAATTTCTTATCATCGACCTTATATGCAATGGACCGAGAATTAATTGCCGAAGCTGTTTATCAGCGTATTGCACCAGAGCTAAAAGCTGAATATGGCAAGCTGCGCTCTGCACAACTTAGCCGCGCAAGAATGGTTCGCCATGATTTGGATATTTACCCAGATGAACAAGTGGTGTTTGTTGGCCCTGAGGCGATTGAAGCTTATTTGGAGCTGCCTGACGAAGGGTTTTATGTCCGTTCGCCAAAGTCATTTTTGGGTGCCAGTGGGTTAAGAGTTGAGCAGGTAGGACTGTTTGAAGACATCGTGACGCTTATGATGTTAGAAGTGATGTCTCGCGCGAATAAAGTGATCAATGAACCTATTACCAAAGCCGTTATTGGCAGACCGGTTAACTTTCAAGGCATTGGCGGAGAGTTAAGCAACCAACAAGCGCAAACTATTTTAGAAACTGCAGCTAAACGCGCGGGTTTTGAAGAGGTGAGTTTTTTGTTTGAACCAATGGCTGCAGCGATGGATTATGAAGCTTCAATGACACGTAATCAAACCGTATTAGTGGTTGATGTCGGTGGTGGTACTACGGATTGTTCTATGGTGAAAATGGGGCCAGATTTACAACACAAAACAGATCGCAGTGAAGATGTACTAGGCCATAGTGGACAACGTGTTGGCGGTAACGATTTAGATATTGCCGTAGCAATGAATTGTTTTATGCCGCACCTTGGTCTTGGTTCTCAATTGAAAAACAATTTAACCGTACCAAGACAACCGTTTTGGAATGGTGTTGCGGTAAATGATATCAGCGCTCAGCGTGATTTTGGCTCGCTTGCTACGGCAAAATTAATTGATGAGTTAATTAAAGATTCGTCAAAACCTGCATTATTAACACGTCTTAAATCATTAAGACAACATCAAATGAGTTATCAGTTTGTACGCCAAGCGGAGCAATCTAAAATAGGTTTATCATCACAGTCTGAGTACAGCGCTGACTTGTCATTTATTGAGCCTTTATTTACTGTGCCGGTAAATCAAACTGATTTTGAAACTGCGGTTGATCAACCCGTTGCTAAGTTGGTGACAATTATGAAGCAAGCGGTGGAGGGGACTGGCGTTATGCCTGATGTGGTTTATGTTACTGGCGGCACCGCAAAAAGTCCGGTTATTCATCAATGCATTACCGAGCAATTTACTGATGCAGAAATCGTTGTTGGTGATCATTTTGGTAGTGTGACCAGTGGTCTTGTGCGCTGGGCTGGTAAAGTATTTAATTCTTAAGGAAAAGTAAAATGATGTTTGCTCCATTAAAGTCGACACTGAATAACAAAGCGTTAATGCCTTCGCTGACTAAAACTACTGCGGCAATACTTGTTGTGGCTGCTAGCATGCTAACAATGAGTTGCAGTGATGATGTTGGTAAAGTCAGTTTAGGTGTTTTTACGACCAAAGATATTAAGCTAAATATGATGGTCGACCCGATCGTTTCAGGTGTAACGTGTCATGTTGCCAGTATTGAAGCTGATTTAAGCTTTTCAGATCCATCCGATTCGGCTATTTCATGTCGACAAACGGGTGAAATTACACCAGAAATGATTGCACAAATTGATATGTCTGCATCAGGCGAGATTGTATTTAAGAAATCAAAAAGTATCTTTTTTAAAACCATGAAAATTAGACGTATTTTTGATAAAGAAAATCAAACTTTAATGTATGTTTCATATTCAACGAAAGAAACATCTGGCAGTTACAAACACAGTTTATCCACTGTACCTCTGTGGGCTACAAAGGCTTATCGTCAGCCGCAGCCTGCGATTTAGCTTTAAGCTTGCTAGTTGAGGTACTGATATACCCATGTTACCTCAAGATGCTTTGTCAGGCACAAGCTCGGATAACAATGCAAGGCGTAAGCTGAGGTAATTGTTATTCACTTTTCAAAGGTTACAACGTAGCAATGGCTTTCGAAGCAATGGTTTTCGAGCTTGCGCCCCGTAGGGCAAGTCAAATAGCACCAATCTGCGTTGTTATAAAATATCGATGTAGAATAACTATACTTCAATTTTATGCCTAGCATCTTGGCACTATTTGCCTTACTGACTTTGCATCTTGAAGTATCATGGGCATAGCTTAAGTTAATGGTTAACTTATAAAATAAATGGTGATTACATGGATTGTCCTTTTTGCCAAAGTGAACTGAATGAAGGCGCTCTTAAATGCGCTCATTGTCATGAGTATTTATCAGAGCATGTCTGCCCCGACTGTTATGGGACATTACCTGCTGGTGCCAAGGTGTGCATGCACTGTCGTTATCGCTTTAGCCAGATAAGTGTTGATGTGGGTCAGTTGTCCATGGCATTCAACACGGAAGTGTTGGCCTCTTTGCTGTTTAGGTTTCGACTTCTTCCCCAAGAAATCATAACTGATGAAGATAAAATCACGATTAATACACCCGGTGTGTTTAGACTGTGGAATAACACGGATGAAGTACCATGGAATAAAATTGCAGGGTTTAATTACCGTAGCGGTATTATTTGGGACAAGGTTGAAATTGAAACTCGTGGTCAGAAACCCAGTGTGATTATTGGATTATCTAAAGCTAACAGTGATGAATTACGTAAAGTATTACAGTCTATTGTTAATGCTAACTAAATTGCTGTAGCGCGTTTAATTGTATTTGAAAAATATAAAAAAGGGCTTTCTCACTGAGAAGGCCCTTAGTTTTTATTGGCTGTTAATCTATCGTGTTATTTGTCAATAACAGCATTAAAGCGCTCGAATGCTTCAGTTAAATCCGCAATTAAATCATCAGGATCTTCTAAGCCAATATGAAGTCGAATCAGTGGTTTACTGGTATCCCATGTTGTTGCAGTACGCAGTCTGTCAATACCGAATACACCTAAAATAAGGCTCTCATATCCGCCCCATGAAAAGCCCATTTTAAAATGACGCATGTTTTCAACAAATGCAGTGACAGAGGCTAAGTTGCCTTGTTTTAATACAAATGAGAATAGGCCATTACCACCACTAAAATCACGTTGATAAAATTCATGACCAGGGCAGGTTTCAAAGGCAGGATGACGTAAATGATCCACTTCAGGTCGGCTAGCTAACCAATTGGCGACTTTAAGCGCATTCTTATCATGCTGGGCCATTCTTACACCTAATGTGCGTAAACCACGCGCGGCGAGGTACACATCGTCAGGTGACGTTGTCTGGCCCATGATATAACTATTTTCACGCAGTTGTTCCCAATGTGCTTCATTGGCTGTTGCTGTGCCCATCATCACATCTGAATGGCCGACGATGTACTTGGTTGCAGCTTGGATGGAGATATCCACGCCCATTTCAAAAGGGCGGGAATTAATTGGCGATGCCCAAGTATTATCGAGCATTACCACAACATCATGTTCATGTGCGATTCGGCTTAATGTTGGCACATCTTGAATCTCCATGGTGATAGACCCAGGGGATTCTAGGAACAAGACTTTTGTATTCGGCTGAATTAAGTCTTTAATCCCTTCGCCAATAAGCGGATCGTAGTAAGTGGTTTCAATGCCAAAGCCTGCCAGCAGCTTATTACATAAATCACGCGTCGGTTCATAGGCGCTATCGACCATTAATAAATGATCGCCACTTTTTAAGAAGGACAACAGAGCAGCACTAATAGCACCAGCACCAGATGGGTAAAGCGCAGTACCTGCGCCGCCTTCTAATTCACTGATTGCTTGTTGAAAAGAGAAATGAGTAGGGGTGCCACGGCGGCCGTAAAACATTTCGCCATTGGTTTTGTTTTTAATCGCAAAACGCATGTCATCCATGGTATCGAATACAACTGTCGATGCGCGATATACTGGTGGGTTAATAATCCCTTTCGAGTATTTCTTTTCTCTACCGACACTGACAATTTGAGTGGCTAGTTTGTCTTGCTGATTACTCATAAACTCATTCCCAATTGATACAAGGTGATGTTATCTATTAATTTAGCCATCCTACCATCTATACGGCCATAATAAAGCGCTAGTCGAATATAAATGACGATTTATCGTGTGCTTAGCTTACTTAGGGTCTGTAATTGGAAACGCCAAACTAAATTGCACACCAGAACCATCAGCGAGGTTTTGTGCATGTATTTCCCCTTGATGAAACTCGGTGATTAATCTCACGATATATAGCCCTAAGCCTAAATGAGGCTTTGTTTGCATGCCTTGTGGCCTGATCGACACCATAGATTCAAAAATTTGCTCACTCATATCTTGAGGTAATAAAGGGCCGCGGTTGCTAACCGTTAACTTGGCCATTTTTCCTGATTGTTTCAACGAAACTTCAATCGGATCTTCAGTACTAAATTCAATCGCATTATTAATCAGTTTATCCATTAATTGGGCAATGTATTCTGGCACACCGTTCATAGACATAGTGTGCTCATCAATGGCGACAGCAAACTCGTTATCAGGATAGGTGTATTGATACCCTTGCATACAACCGCTGACAACTTGTTGCAGTGAAAAATCACTTTGTTCAACATGGGATAAACTGGCTTCAAGACGAGTTGCTTCACTTAAGTTATTTAAAATAAGATGTAAACGGCTCACACCTTCTTGGGCGCGGGCGACATACTTTTCACTTGCAGGTTCAAGAGGTTGTAGACTTAAGTGTTCAAGAGAAGATCGCACCACTGCCACAGGGGTTCTAAGCTCATGGGATAAGCGTGATGACATGTTTTCAAGGTAATGGGTATATTGTCCTAGTCTGCCAACAATATTAGCAAAGCTACGTGACAAATCGCCTATTTCATCACGGGTTTTAGACGGCACAATTTGTTGTCTCACTCGGCCTTGGCTATCAATGGCTTGCTCAGATTGGTCGCGCAGTTTTCGAATGCGGCTTGAGATACTTGAGGCAAATATGAATAGCGCCAATGTGCCCATGCTCATAATCGTTAAGATGACATTAAATAACTTTTCTAAAGCGCGGTTACGTAACGTGCGGATCCCATGGGTGGTTTCTTCTGCAATGACAGCGCCCATGACTTTATCATCAATCCAAATAGGGCTAGCAGCAGCTAAGACAACGGCTTTGTTATCTGGTGTTAGACGCCAAGTTGATGCCCGTTTGCCATTTAAAGCCTGTTGAATGTGACTGCCATTGAGTTCGGTTGAATCTTGCAATGAGTCAACAAAATCCTGTGGTGGTTTAGTGAGAATTTTATAATACAAAGGCAATAAGTGATCACTTTTAAATTGGCGCCAAGCACTGGCTGTTTCTGTTTCATTTAAACTTGAAGACCAGACATTGTTAGTCGCGCGGATATCCCCTGATTTTGCTAACACACGGCCGTGGTTATCAACCACCCAAATACGCGAGCTGTTATGGCTCATGCCTTTAATGATGTTTTCAATTTCAGGTGAGGGCACCAATACCGTCCCTAATTGAGCCACAGAGTCGATAGCGGAAGTGCCAATAATGGTATTCACAGTGCGAGTTTTAACATCGTCGACATTATAAATCGCAAAACCAAGTTTACTGCCCACCATAGAAAGCGGCATTCTAAACTCGATATTGTAGCCATCTTTCGTCGCTAGCCACTGTCCTTGGATACGAATTTCTGGTGTTACTGGCATGGACTGAGCTGGATCTTGAGGCAATTCAAATGCGCTTAACCAGCCATCTTGTGTGTTAGCAACGATATAACGTCTAAATTGGCCATCTGGTGATTGAGTGGCAATCACTAAGTGGTCGTTCTTATCGACACGTAAGCTATTTTTACTGCGATAAACCAACTGTTTATCGTGTACTTTAAAGAAACCATATAAGTAGCCAGCATATTTACCCACCATGTGGGTAAAGTGAATATTAACCGGTTGATTTTCATTTCGATTAAAAATCACATGATCACTAGCGTAATTGATCATACGGTGCTGGTATTGCTGCCAATCAATCAGCTTACCATCTAATTGAATTGGGCCTGATAATGGGTAAGCATAAAGGTCGCGGCCTTTTTCAACTTGGCTTAAAAAACTCGCTTGATGATTAAACAGTTTCGGCCGTTCATGCAACGCAGTTGCTAATGCTTGGGTTGTGCCTTCTAAGGTTTTTTCTTGCCCATGTCGTAAATACTTTTCCATCTCCCACACATACTCATAACCCAGCCAAGGCAAGCAAAGTAAGAATAAAGACAAGATAACGACTTTGGCACGCAGACCTATGGGAATATTAAACATTAGCTAACACTATCCCAGCGATAACCCATGCCGTAAACGGTATCTATACAATTAAAGTCTTTATCTGCGCTGATGAACTTTTTACGAATCCGTTTAACATGAGAAGTAATAGTACTGTCATCGACAAAAATTTTAGCTTCTTGCATTAGGTCTTGGCGACTGCGGACGTGCCCGGGATGTTTTGCCATCGCATGCACCATCCAAAACTCAGTTACGGTTAACTCAATGGGTTGTTGGTTCCAATATACTTGAATTCGATTGCCATCAATGGTTAATGCACCATGTTCGATGAGGTTATCTTCGACGGTGGCAGCGCCAATGAGTTCTGAACGTCTAAAAAGCGCGGCAATACGGGCAATTAAATGCGGAAAGCTAACATCTTTTGATAAGTAATCATCTGCGCCTAAGCGAAGGCCGCAAACGGTATCAAAATCACTGTCTCTTGCGGTGAGAAAAATAATCGGCAAGCTGCTCGACATTGAACGAAGTGACTGACATAAGGTAAAACCCCCATCGATTTCATTTTCCAAACCGATATCAATAATAGCTAAGTCCGGAAGGCGAGCATTGAAGGCCAGCATTGCTGCGGGACGGTTGGCATAGCCCTGCACATTATAGCCTTGCTGTTGTAGCAATTCTTTGTAGTTTTCTCTAATAGCAACTTCATCTTCAACGATGGCAATTCTTTTCATGTATTGGTTTTTCTTGTGACTTATATGGCTGACTATACATGATTTTTAATCCAAAAAAATCGTCACAAAGTAATTGCCATATTGTTGCCACATTTCATCTCTACATTGCCATTTTTATGCCCCTTGGTTGCCATTTCTATTGTGTTTAATAGTGACATCGAATGAGACGCAGCGACATTCAAGTTTGTTTATTGAATCACTCATTGTCTCCTTCATTTTATGACTTAACTAGAACACAAAAGGAATCACCATGAAAAAGCAATTAATCGCAGTAGCCGTAATCAGCAGTTTATTTATTTCTACTATCTCAGTCGCTAATACTGAGCCAATGACCGAACAAGTCACTGAGCGTGAACACACTGAAGAGTTAGTCGGACTGACGTCAGGTGCAGTATTAGGCGCAGTGGTAGGCGGGCCTGTTGGTGCAATTATCGGCGCGTTTGCCGGTACCTTAATTGGTAAAACAGTAGGTGATGATTCTGAAATTCAAACTCAGAAAGAAATGTTAGTGCAGCAACAGCAATCTATTGAAATCCAAACGTCTGAGTTAACTGCCTTACATGAAAAACAGCAATCACTTGCAGAGGTGACGGATGAGTATTTACTCGTGCAATCGCAGTTAACTGACTTGCGTGAAGCGCAGCAACAACAGTTACAAGAATTAGCTATTGGCTTGAATGTGCAGTTCAAAACAGGGTCGTCCACTATCGAGCCACACTTTGAGCAACAACTTGATGACGTGGCTTACTTAATGGCTTTATCTCCTGAATTAATGTTGGATTTGACGGGCTACGCAGATCGTCGCGGAGATAGCACATTTAACCAGGCGCTTTCTGAGCAAAGACTGATTGAAGTGACAAGTTATCTACAAAGCCAAGGCGTATCAGCTGAGCGTCTACATGCCAAAGCATTTGGAGCATCAGCGCCATTACATGCCCAGCAAAGTTTTGAAAATGACTTTTTTGACCGTCGTGTCACATTGAAAATTATGCCTGTCGGTGAAGCTCTCGCTGCTAACTAATTAACCTTTATTAAAGATTCAACCTTCGTGAAACCTTGCTGAATTGGCAGCGTTTCATCGAAGGGAGTACCGAGTTCAAGGAGAGAAACGATGAAAAGGTTAACCCGTTATAGAAACAGGAAAATACCTATAATTAGCAATACCACCAACAAGCTTGATCTAGCAGCCTATGGCTGTTCAGGCCTAATTCTGTTGGCATTGATGGTTTTGAATGTGTTGTTTCCAGTGCATGCTATGGGATCATCAGATCGCAGAAATACTGGCTCTGAGCATAAAGGAAATGACTTATCCGAAGTGACCCAAGGAATATTGCGTTATCAGGTTAATGGTCAGCAATTTGAAAGTTTACCTTTAAAAACTGATGTCAGGATGAAAGTCTCTGGCTGGACAAATAGGGTGAGTGTTAAGCAAACCTTCACAAACCAATCTAGTGATTGGATTAATGGTAGTTATATTTTCCCGTTATCGTCTAATAGTGCGGTTGATCAAATGCGCCTCATTATCGGCGAGCGGGTTATTGAAGGCGATATTCAACCTAAAAAGCAAGCTAAAGCCACATTTGAAAAAGCAAAAGCTCAGGGGAAAAGAGCCAGTCTCGTATCACAGCAACGCGCTAATATATTTACCACAGAAGTCGCTAATCTTGGGCCGAAGGAAACATTAACGGTTGAAATTAGTTATCAAGAAAAACTGCGCTATAGAGACGGTGAGTTTAGCTTACGATTTCCGATGACGATTAACCCTAGATATAAGCCAGGAACTTCGGCGGTTGATGGCGAGACTGTTAATCATAAGCCATTAAATGGGGTGACTGTAACGTCTGAATTATCGCAACAATCGTATGAATCTTTATCGCCAACATTGCCGTCATCACTGTTAAGTTTTTCACCTGAATTTTTATTGTACCCAGAGGCAGACGATCGAAGTGAGATTGATTACGAGCCGGATGATAAAAACTCAGACGGGGTAACGGTCAACTTACTAGTGGAATTAGAAGCAGGCTTTAATGTTGCAGATATCAACAGTCCATACCAAGAGATTAAAAAGGTTGGTGCAGGGGATAAATGGCAAATATCGCTTGTGGGGCAACAAAAAGCCAATAAAGATTTTGTGCTGACCTGGCGAGCCCAGGCTAATGAAAGCTTATCGCCGCTGACAGCAGTGTTTACTCAGCAAGGTCAGACTCATGAAGTCGTTAATCAACAGAGTAAAGAACATAGTAATAAAAATAGTAATAAAAAGAGTAATGAGCATATTGATAACAAGGCAAAGCTTAATCAAGTGGAATATGGTTTAGTCATGCTGACACCTCCAACAGCGTCAAATCAAAACCAATCTGTTCAAAGGGACCCAAATACAAACGATAACATCAGTAAACATCACGTGCCACGAGAGTTAATTTTAGTGATTGATACTTCAGGCTCAATGTCAGGCGGCTCTTTAGAACAGGCCAAACAAGCGATGCTTTATGCGCTTGCAGGATTAACCAGCCAAGATAAATTCAATGTGATTGAGTTTAATCACGCGACGAGTCAGTTATCTGAACAATCATTAGTAGGCTCAAGTAGCAATATCGGCAAAGCTAATCAGTTTGTCCGTCAACTTGAAGCCAATGGTGGGACTGAAATCAGTAAAGCCTTATCAGTGTCTTTGACTCACGCTGCAAATCAAGCTGGAAATCACGAGGATGAATTTAATCGCGCACAAGAGCATTCAACGTTGTTAAGGCAAGTTATTTTTATCACTGATGGTGCGGTGAGTAATGAGCATGGCTTGTTTCAGCAAATTGAAGCTGAATTAGGCGACAGCAGGTTATTCACTGTAGGGATCGGTTCGGCGCCTAATTCATACTTTATGGAACGTGCAGCTATGTTTGGGCGCGGTACTTATACATACATTGGTAAAACGTCTGAAGTAAAAAGCAAAATTTCGCAATTACTCGCTAAAATCGAGAAACCAGTGAGTACAGATATTAAGTTAACTTATCAAGATGGCACAGTACCTGATTATTGGCCTGCTCAGATCCCCGATTTATATCAAGATGAACCATTATTAGTGAGTTATAAATCGCCTTCATATAACCAACAAAATTTAATTGTTTCAGGTTATAGCCAAGGACAATATTGGCAACATCAGATAAACCGTAATGCACCCAAACAAGCAGCGGGTCTGGATTTAATCTGGGCAAATGCGCAAATTGATGCCATTGAAGCCACCCAAAGTCGCAGCAACTTACAGCGAGTGAAAAAGCAAGTGGAGGCATTGGGAATGAAATATCATTTAGTCACATCGCAAACAAGCCTAGTTGCGGTTGATAAAACACCTGTGAACCCTATGGCCGAATTTAATCGCAATCAACAGGTGAAAAGACATATGCCTGATGGCTGGAAAAGACCTCAAGGTGTTTTGCCTCAAACAGCAACATCTAGTCGGCTAAACATTTTAATCGGGCTAAGCCTACTTATCATTGCTTTGCTACATGGCCTGTGGCTAAAAGGTTTGTTACCCGCGCAGCGACTCATTTTGCCCAAAAATAACGAGCAAGGCGGGTCTTATGATGTCATTTAAATGGGTTATTCCGAGTTGTGTGGCATTGATAGGAGTGAGTTTTTTATCGCAAGGAGCGTATATGCAAATTAAAGCTAATTTTGCTCAATATTTGATTGAGCAGGCATGGAGTAAAACCTTAGAAGATCAATTACCGCATAAACCTTGGAGCTGGGCAGATACACACCCTGTGGCTAAGTTAAAATTATACGCAGATAAAGAAACTGACTTATATCCAATAGGCCAGCCAATGTTTGTTCTCGCGGGGGCTTCAGGGCGAAACTTAGCATTTGGCCCAAGCTTAGTATTAAGTGGCGCTGGAGTGGGTGAGCAAGGTAATACCATTATTGCAGGGCATAGAGATACTCATTTTTTACCACTGCAACAAGTGAAAAAAGGGGACATTGTTGAGCTTGAAACATCATACGGAATGCAGCAGAACTACTTAATCACGCATATTGATATCGTTCACGAAACACAAACTGAGGTACTTAATATGACAACGGATAACCAGTTAACTTTAATAACGTGTTATCCGTTTGAAGATTTATCTGCTAACAGCGATTATCGCTATGTGGTGACGGCCAAGAAAGTAAACAGTGGTCATCGTTTAATTTGAAATGGGCATCACTCTATTACGACCTAATCGTTTTGCTTCGTATAACAACTTGTCAGCACTTTCAATCAGCTGACTGGTTGTTTGTTTTTCTTTCCATTCACTGACGCCGAATGAAGCAGTAATATTATCAATACGTGTTTCGCTGCGTCGGTCTTTGACGCTCAGTTTTTCTATAGAGCGGCGCATGGCTTCAGCCAGTTGTCTTGCAATGCGTTGTTTGCTGTTAGGCAATAAAATTGCAAACTCTTCGCCACCAAATCGGTAAAGTTTAACCCCATCACGACAAGACTCCTGTAACCGTTTAGATACTACTTTGAGGACTAAATCCCCCAGCTGGTGGCCGAAGGTGTCATTGAATTGTTTGAAATGGTCAATATCGGCGATGATCAAACAAGCCCCTGACGGAGATTGACTGATAAGGGCATTAATATCTTCGTTAAATGCACGGCGGTTTAATGCTTCAGTTAATGCATCAAATAAAACATCTTTTTCAGATTCAGCTAGGCGTTGTTTGAGGGTATTTATCTCTGATTGTGCTTTGTCCAATTGCTGGGTAAAACTAACGGTACTTGAATGTATATTTGCTGACTCACTGACGATATTGCGAACGACCTTGATAACTTGTTCAAGTGAAAAGCCTTTGCTTTCAAGTTCGCTTAACTTACTAAATTCCTTTTCGATTTTTGATTGAAAATTGTTGGTGTCATGATTAGTGTCTTTTAAGGATTGAGACAGCTCGCAAACCATTGCATCAAGGTTTTGTCTCATATCACGCACATCTAGCTCAACGGGATCTGAAATGTGTTCTCGGTAAAGTAATTCGCTGGAAACAGGAGAGTATTGCTGGTTTTGTGCAATAGCTGAATCGAGGGCAAGGTTAAGCTTGGGATTGGATTCGGCCACATATGTGTACCAAAGTGCATAATTGGTCGGCGTGGTTGGAATGCTGTGTTTCAACATTAAAGGAACGGCTTTTTTTAAATTTAAAGCGGCAGATTTTAGTAGATCAGTTGACATGCAATTCCTCAATACCAGTTGAGGTCACTTTGCAAACTATCAAAAGAAAAGAGGCATAATTTTAATGAATGTTGATGCTTGAAAGTGACTTAATTATTAATCTTCAACGTTATATAAGCACCTTTATTAAGGTGCTTTTTGAACATTAGAATGAATAGGATACGGCAAACATGGGGCCAGTAAAACTATAATTTATATTGTAATCTAAAGTTCTAAATTCTTTATCCAAGATACTACGAGAACGCTCAATATCAACGTCAACATCGTAATAATTATACGCCAAAGATAAGTGGAAGTTTTCACAGATCATGGCACTAACACCTGCTCGAATATCGACTAATGAACCTTTAAAATTATCATACTTAATAGCAAAGTATTGTGCATGAGCACTAAACTGCCAACCTGGGTAAAATTCGTACATGCCGAATAAACCAATATTTGGTAAAGGTGCTGTTAACGCGTTATCAACAACTTTAGGCGTAAATGAGACGGTATCACACAAGCTATTTGGCTCGCTAGTTTCGCCACAGAGGCTAATGTCGCCTTCAAATATGGTTTCTACAAACATAGTATGCAAACCAATTGAGCCGCCTACAGTATAATCATTGCCTTCCCAAATATCATATCCGTAACCAATTCTTAAAATATCGATATTTAATGTGGTCGATAATTTAGCACTGCCGTCAATGACATAGCTTTGATCATTATCACCGAACTCAGGGATTTCGATATCAAAACCTAACTGTGGGGTATCGGCATTACGGTGTAATGACTTCCAATCGACATAAATGTGGTGGCGTTCTTTGAAGCTATATTGGAATTCAAAAAAAGGTAGGAATTGATCTTCGGTTAACAGCAAGTCATCCTCAAAATCGAGCAAATAATAATTACCCGTATCTTTAGCACTTTTCACTAGCATCGTTGAATCTGAGCTAGCGTAAAATGCACCAAGGGTAAATTTGTATTCGTCAGCTTTAACATGGCCAGTAGTACAAACCACAGCTAAAAGTCCTAAAGAGGCTCGCTTAAACATTTTATCTCCGCACTTAATATGAACTCATTGTGAGTTAGACGTGCTTTTTATTTTTATTTTATAATCAGGGTTATATCTTTTTGCGTACTAATACTAGCACTATGTAACTAAATGTGAAGACTTTGTTGGTTAAAATGTGCTGAAAAGTGATCCTAGATCAAAGTTTAGAAGTATCGACAAACATCGGGCTAAAGCTAAATATTTGTATGATAAATTTAAGTGCCTGTTTTAAAAACTTTAAATTGAGTTTTATGGTGAGGCTTGGCTTGGTTTAATGAATCTTTAAAATGAAGTGTTCAGTGTGTTTAAGGGAACATTAATGGAATATTTACTGATTATTTTATGGAATTTACAGTCAGTATTTTGACTAAGTGTTAAAAATTTGTAATTGAGAGGGTTTGTCAATTTTTTGCTGATTTGATATTACGTCTACAAGTGTTAAAGCTAATTACTCTTTGCCATAATTTTGCTATAAAGCGATATTAAAATAACCTCGTACATTCCTGTTTGAGTATTAATCCATTATGGATACTGATTTATTAAAAACGTATTTAGAAGTTTATCGCACCCGTCATTTTGGAAAAGCTGCAGATAATCTATTTTTAACTCGTAGCGCGGTGAGCTTCAGAGTTAAACAGCTTGAGAATATGTTAGGTGTTTCGCTGTTTAATAGAGAGCGAAATAATATTCAGCCCACACCAGCGGGTGAGCGATTACTAGAGCATGCCAATGCCGTGTTAACCGCAGTTGAAAGGGCAAAGCAAGATGTATCATTGTCAGACAGTCAGCTAGTACAACTTAGCCTTGGTATTGGACACAATGTTTGGGATAGCTACTTAAATAAATTGATGCAACCATTATGTTCTGGCTTACAAGACGTGTCTTTAAGAACTGATGTGATAACCACGGCTGTGATGTCAAAACAGTTGTCGGAAAGAACGCTAGATATCGCGCTAAGTTTTGATCCGCTGCGTATCGATGATATCGAAATCACTAAACTACACCGCGTGAATTTAATATTGGTGGCTGACAAGTCTGATTTATCGGTGAATGATATAAGCCAATACCAGTATGTGAAAGTGGATTGGGGTACCGCTTTTAATATCATGCATGCGCAAGAGTTAGCATACTTTCCCATGGCATCTCTACATACCAGTTCTGCGCAAATAGCATTTGATTATCTAATGAGCAATGGCGGTAGTGCTTTTTTGCCTGAAACGATGGTTGAGGAAAAGCTTTTACAATCTGAACTGTTTTTAGTTGAAGGCGTTGAGCCAATGCGCAGACATATTTACGCCGCGCATTGGATTAACAGTGAGCGAATTGATGAAATTGAACAAGCTCTGCTAGTACTAACACATAAAATTTATCGTTGATCTTAGCTGGATCATTTAATTTTTTTAGCTGTCTTTATGACAAGAGAGTGATTCGGACGAATAGTTATAATAAGTAAGCATTAATCAATATTGCGCCCCACGTTATAGCGCACAATGCCAAACTTAAAAATACCGCTGCAGAAGCCACGTCTTTGGCTTGACCACTTAAAGGATGGATTTCATCACCTATTCTATCGACGACCGCTTCGATGGCTGAGTTAAGTAACTCTGTGATAAGTACGATGAACAAAGTCATTATCATTAATATTGATTCGATAAAGCTGACATTGGTGAAAAGTGCAATAGGGAGTAATACCATTGCTAAGATAAGTTCTTGTCTAAATGCAGCTTCATTTTTCCAGGCGCTTGTTAACCCCTGTAATGAAAAGCCAGTCGCTCGGATGATCCGTTTAAAGCCATTATTATTTACCGGTTTCATTTTATGCCTATATCTCATTTTGTTTGTAACGTAGGTAGATTGTTATATCAGCCCTTAACATAGCAAAATATAAAATCTTTACTAAAATCAATTATCTTGAATGCTGTTTAGTGTCAGAGTTGTTGTCTATAGCTGGGGTTAACTATGCTAGCTGTTAACTAGGGTAGGAGCCGACTACTGTTGCTATTCAATATGGTCGCTGTTGTGGCAGCAGTGTATTGATCAAGTCCAATAGGTTTCATTTTCAAATTATTACTAGCAAGGATGCTACTATGCAAAGATATTTACTGTCTATTATATTTCTTCCCATCTATTTATTACTTTCTGTTTCATTGTTTGCAGCTGAAAAGCCTCCCATTCAACTTGCTAGCCGGTTTCAAGATGACATCAAGGTTGAACAATACTTTGTTAGTGAAAAGCTTGATGGTGTAAGAGGCTATTGGAATGGTGAACATCTGTTGTCTCGCTCTGGTAGAAAGATATCAGTGCCTGATTGGTTTGTCGCAGACTTTCCAGCGTCTAAACTGGATGGCGAGTTATGGATTAAACGTAATGATTTTGAATCAGTGTCCGCGCTATCGCGAAGTCAGAGGGTCGATAACCCCTTGTGGCGGCAAGTTAAGTTTATGATTTTTGATATGCCAGAACATAAGGGTGAATTTAGCCAGCGTGTGCAAGACATGGCACAAATAGCGTCACACTCTAAGTACATAAACATGATCCCCCAACAATCATTCTCAACTCACGAAGCGCTATATCAAGAACTTAATCGTGTTATAGCACTTAAAGCTGAAGGCCTGATGCTACATAAAAAATCGGCCTTGTATAAAGTGGGCCGCAGCCAAGATATTGTTAAACTCAAACCTCGCTACGATGCAGAAGCCATTGTCATCGCTTATAACGAAGGTAAGGGAAAATATTCAGGTTTACTAGGCTCTCTCACTGTTGAAATGCCTGATGGAAAACAGTTTAAAATTGGCAGTGGTTTTAGTGATCATCAAAGAGCTAACCCGCCAGCTATTGGCTCTATCATCACTTACCAATATTTAGGGCTGACGAAAAACGGCATTCCACGATTCGCACATTTTTTAAGATTAAGGAATGAATAAATATAGGCTTTTTGATCTAAACCTAGTTAATATTAGGTTCGCTAAATCTACGATTTTTCCAAGCGAAATAAAGGAGTAAGTATTGGAATTCCAATCCCATTCTAAAGCTGATGCGATACAAACGCTAAACTTGAGTCAGGTTAAGTCAGTACTTTTTGTTTGTCTCGGTAATATTTGCCGTTCGCCTAGCGCTGAAGCTGTTTTTCGCCATAAAGTTGCTGAGTTAGGTCTTGAAATTCATATAGATTCAGCAGGAACAGCGGCCTATCATCAAGGAAACCCACCGGATCCTCGTTCAATCAATGCAGGTGAGGCTCGTGGATTAGAGTTCAGTGGTATGAAAGCACGTAAAGTAATAGACCAAGATTTTGAGCAGTTTGACTTAATATTGGCAGCTGATAACACTAATATGGATGATTTAATCATTCGCTGTCCTTCTCAATACCAACATAAATTGAGGTTGATTTTATCCTTTGCAGCAGATGACGTTAACGGTGTAATGGAAGTGCCCGATCCCTATTACGGCGGCGAGAATGGTTTTGAAGTGGTTTTAGATTTGTTGGATGCAAGTTTAGTTGCGTTGGCAAAGCGGATTAAATCGGCATAATCTCTCTAATTTAACAAATAAAGACTTATCATGTGATAAGCCTTTATTTGTTCTATCGTAACGTAAAAACTAATTAGGGTTAACCATTTTGATGACGTTTACCTGAACGTTTTAATTTTTCTTGTTCAATTTTTTGCTGTTTAATGGCTTCTTTTTCTGCCATCACTCGCGCTACTTCAGCTTTTTCAATCTCAGCCATTTCAGGGGTTTCTAAGGTCAATAAGCCTGTTTTTCCTGAGCGGAATTCATGGAGTAGTAATTCAGATGCTTTGTGTAAATCAATACGACCGCCTGGTCTTAATGCACCGCGTTTACGGCCAATTTCTTCGAGTAATTCAATATCGGTTTCAGGCAGTGACTTGAGTTTATATCGCTCACAAATCTCTTCAGGGTAAGCGTGAAGAAAATACTCTGCAGCGAACATGGCGACATCTTCATATTCCATTGCAGTATCTTTAATCGCACCTGTGACAGCTAAACGATAACTACTTGATTCGTTATCAACCTTTGGCCATAAAATACCAGGAGTGTCAGACAGTACGATGCCATTTTTTAAATTGATACGTTGTTGACGCTTGGTGACAGCGGGTTCGTTACCTGTTTTTGCGAGAGTGCGACCCGCAAGGGTATTAATAATAGTGGACTTACCGACATTCGGGATCCCCATAATCATGGTACGAATATCTTTTTCAAGTTTGTCGCGAGAAGGAACTAACTTACGACAAATATCAGGAATGCTTTTAACTTGACCTGGTTGAAGTGTGGTTATCGCAGTTGCTTTTACACCTTGTTCACGCTCTAGGTATTCAATCCAGCGTGCGGTCACTTTAGGATCGGCTAGGTCAGATTTATTGAGTAGTTTAATACATGGCTTATCGCCCCTTAAGGTTGAAACCATAGGGTTTTCACTACTATATGGAATACGCGCATCTAATACTTCGATGACAAGATCGACTTGAGGCATTGCCTCTTCAATCTCTTTTCGAGCTTTGTGCATGTGTCCTGGGTACCATTGAATTGCCATGTGTTTGCCTTTTTTAAAACCACTACTAACAAAGGGGGCATATTCTACCTTGTTATGCCGTTAAATGATAAAAAAAAGCGCCATTTGGCGCTTTAAACTTATTGGAAATACTCAAGAACTTAAATAACGCCAAGCTCTCGTAGTCTTTCCATTAAGTAGCTATCTGCTGTGTAGCGCTCAGATAACACCACTTCTGGGTTGGGATGTAAAAACAGTGGTAACGAAATACGCGATTTGGTCTTATCTGTTCCTTCAGGGTTAATGACTCGATGTGACGTTGATGGATAATAACCACCAGATGCTTCTTGAAGCATATCACCGATATTAATAATGATATTACCAAAATCACTGGGTACATCTATCCAATTATCATCTTTGGTTTGTACTTGAAGGCCTGGCTCGTTAGCTGCGGGTAGTACAGTAATTAAGTTAATATCTTCATGTGCTGCTGCGCGAATTGCGCCTAGTTCTTCATCGCCAGCCATTGGTGGGTAGTGCAGAACACGTAATAATGTTTTTTCGCTTTCAGCTATCATGGCTGGCAGCGGAATTGAAAATTTTGCAGCTACCTCAGCAGGTGCATACTCTTCAATCCAACCTAATAATTCCGCAGCTAATTCATTAGCATGTTTATAGTAAGCCAGAATGTTGGCTTTTAATGATTCAGGAATGCGGCCCCAAGGGTAAACGTGAAAATATTCTTTGATATCTTTTACGCTATGGCCTTTGGCCGTTTCAGAAATTGAGGCTGGGAAAAACCCATCCTGTGTTTCTGGTTTGAATAAAAAATCATTTTTTTGTTCAGACTGGAAAAACTCATACCATTCTTTATAGATGGTTTCGACGAGTTCTTTACTGATTGGGTGATTGGATAATACACCAAACCCTGTTTCTCTTAATGACTCAACAAACTGCTTTGCACAGCCCTCTGAGCGGTAATCAATTGTTTCTAATTTCATGTTTTCTACTTATTGTTTTATTTGACCCAATGTGATTTTAACCTCCGTCACACTTTGTCGCAATTTTTTGATCTAAAAAGCGGTCTTATAAGTCGAAATAGTGATCTTTATTCGGCATACTGCCATCTGTTTAACTATTGCTTTAAAGTGAGAAGGCTAAGATTGAAGTTAGGACGATGCAAATGAATGAATTAACTGAGTTTGAAAAGTATGTCATTGAGCAGAAAGGAACTGAACGTCCATTTAGTGGAGAATACGTCAATCATGAAGCTGAAGGTTTATATCTGTGTAAAAAATGCTTAGCGCCTTTATATAAAAGCGAACATAAATTTAATGCTTTTTGTGGCTGGCCTGCATTTGATGATGAAATACATGGTGCAATCAAGCGTACTGTAGATGCAGATGGCCAACGCACAGAAATTACTTGCTATGAATGTGGCGGTCATCTTGGTCATGTGTTTAAAGGTGAAATGCTCACCGGTAAGAATATGCGTCATTGTGTCAACTCTATTTCAATGGTTTTTAAAAGTTACGATGAAATAGAAGCAGAGAAATCTAAAGCGGCCAAATCGATGCAAATGGCCACATTTGGTGCAGGTTGCTTTTGGTGTATAGAGGCCGTTTTCCAAAGGCTCGACGGGGTTGAGAGTGTTTATTCTGGTTATAGTGGCGGCACAACAGAAGATGCACATTATGATGCGGTATGCAGTGGTATTACAGGTCATGCCGAAGTCATACAAGTGACATTTAATCCAGCTGTGATTAGTTACAACACCTTACTGTCGGTATTTTTTGCGATTCATGATCCTACCACTTTGAATCAACAAGGTAATGATAAAGGTCCACAATACCGTTCGGTGATATTTACTCATAATGCTGAGCAAGTCGATCAAGCGACAATTGCAATTAGTAAATTGATACAGCAGGGGATTTGGCCAAAACCTATTGTGACTGAAGTTTCTATGTACGAAACTTTTTATCATGCAGAAAACTTTCATGATGACTATTTTGCTAAAAATGCAGAACAACCTTATTGCCAACTACTTATCAAGCCCAAGTTTGAACAGGCGATGAGACAATTTGAGGCATTACTAAAGAAAGATTAGTCTAGTTGATGTAAGAAATACCTACGTTGACAAAGCGGTAACCCAATAAAAAAGCGAACTATCTAGTTCGCTTTTTTGTTGATGGAATAACATCACTTATTGATTCGGATTAAGAATCCAGTGCATCATCTGCCACTTTGTAATGTGGATCTTCAATCACATTAACTTCAACTAAATCACGTGCCTTATGGAGTAAATCTTTACAGTCTGGACTTAAGTGTCGTAAGTGTAACTTTTTACCTGCTGCAACATATCGTTCAGCTAACGTATCAATAGCATCAAGTGCTGAATGATCAGCAACGCGTGAATTTTGGAAATCTACAATGATATCTTCAGGATCATTAGTTGCATCGAAAAGATCTAAGAAGTTAGATACAGAGCCAAAGAACAATGGGCCATTTAACTTGTAAACTTTCCAGCCATTGGCATCTGTATTAGTTTCAACGTTGATGTGTTTTGCGTGTTCCCATGCAAACACGAGTGCTGAAACAATAACACCAACAAAAACAGCAAATGCCAAATCGGTAAATACGGTCACAGCAGTGACTAAGACGATAACGAATGCATCATGCTTTGGTACTTTGCCCATGACTTTAAAACTAGCCCATTCAAATGTCCCGAGAACCACAATGAACATTACACCGACTAGCGCGGCTAGGGGGATAATTTCAATGAATGCTGAGCCAAATAAGATAAAGGCAAGTAGTGCTAAAGCTGCTGTTATGCCAGATAAACGACCACGACCACCTGAGTTGATATTAATGATTGATTGACCAATCATTGCACACCCACCCATAGCGCCGAAGAAGCCACTGGTAATATTCCCCACACCTTGACCAACACATTCTTTGTTACTTTTACCACGACTATTGGTCATTTCATCAATAACGGTAAGGGTTAACAGTGATTCAATTAAACCAATTGCAGCAAGAATAAATGCATACGGAAGGATAATAAATAGGGTATCTAGAGTAAATGGCACACTTGGAATGGCAAAACTAGGCAAGGTGCCTGCAATGGTTGCATGCTCATCACCACTCATGGTTTTTAAGAAATCGAGTACATTACGCGTATCCAAATCTAAACCAACTACGATTGCGGTAACCGTTAAAATCGCGACTAATGAAGACGGAATCGCAGTGGTTAATTTTGGTAAAAAGTGGATGATCGCCATCGTTAAAGCGACTAAGCCGAGCATAATCATTAATGGCTCTTGTGCCAACCAGATCATGTTTCCTGCGGCATCTTTGACTTTAAATTGTCCAAGCTGGGCAAGGAAAATAACAATAGCGAGACCGTTTACAAAGCCAATCATCACAGGATAAGGAACAATGCGTATAAATTTACCGAGCTTGAATATACCTGCGGATATCTGAATTATCCCCGCTAGCACCACCGCTGCAAATAAATACTGTACTCCATGCTCAACAACAAGCGATACCATGACAACTGCCATAGCGCCGGTTGCGCCAGAAATCATGCCTGGGCGCCCGCCAATAACAGCAGTAATAATACCCATGATAAAGGCTGCGTATAAACCGACCATAGGTTCAACTTGAGCGACAAATGCAAAAGCAACAGCCTCTGGTATAAGTGCTAGTGCAACAGTCAATCCAGATAAAATATCTGCTTTGCTACTGCTTGTTTTGTGACGAAGTAGATCGAACATTTAGCCCCTGAAAACAATTGATGTGTTTGATAATAAAAGTGTGCGTATGTTAACAAAATTTAATGCTGCGCTAAACCTGAAATTAATCTTAATTGATTATAAATAGAATAATTCATTAAATTGTAAATATAAAAAAACCACGCTAATTAGCGTGGTTTTTAAATGAGTCTTTTAGACTGAACTTAAATCATTAAGCTTTTGTCGTATCAGACGAAGCACTATTTGCCATTCTAGACTTAGATGCTTCAGCATCAGGTTGTGATTTTTCATATTCACGACCTTTAGGGACAGCTTGCTGAGTACGAGCTTCAGAAACAGGTTTAGTTGTATCTGACATCACCATAGAACCAAAGCGACTAGCGGCAGCAGGTTTTTTAGCTGGCGCTTCAACTTTCGCGGCAGATGCTGTTGGTGTAGCAACAACTTTGCGTTGAATAGCCGCAGGCTTAGCCATAGGTGCAGAAGCGATTGAATTATCTTTAGCTGGTGCTTTTAGCGATTCAACTTTAACGTCTTCAGTTACAGGCTCTTGAGCAATAGGCGCTTCAGTTTTAACTTCTTCAACTACAGGCTCTTGAGCAATAGGCGCTTCAGTTTTAACTTCTTCAGCTACAGGCTTTTGAGCAATAGGCGCTTCAGTTTTAACTTCTTCAGCTACAGGCTCTTGAGCAACAGGCGCTTCAGTTTTAACTTCTTCAACTGCAGGCTCTTGAGCAACAGGCGCTTCAACTTTAACTCCTTCAACAACTGGTGTTGTTTCAACAGCAGGAGCCTCAGTTTTAACTTCAACTGCTGCTTCAGCTTGTTCTGCATCGAGTTGTTTTTCTAGTTCATCAACTGGAGTAAATACAGCTGTTGCTGGCGCAGTTTCATCTTCATCACGACGGCGACGTTGACCCGCTGCACGCAAATGACGAGGGCTACGACGGCTACGACGCTGACCTTGTTTCTCATCACTGTCTTCAGCATTATCTTCAGATGTAACAACAGGCGCTTCTGCTGATGCTTCTGCTGATGCTTCAGCTGGGGCAGCTACAGGCGCTGAACTTGTTGCTTCAACCGTGGTTTCGACAACTGCAGAGTCAACTTTCACTTCAGAATCAGTTTTTTCAGTTTTGATAACTTGAGCATCTTTTGCTGATTCAGATGTTACCGCTTCAACTGATTCAGACTTAACTTGCTCAGTTTTTGCTGTGTTATCTTTTCTTGGACGACGAGTACGAGCCGGTTTAGCTGCTTGTTCTGTCGCAACAGGCTTAGCTGTTTCAACTGAAGCAGTAGTTTCAGTTGTGGCAACGTCATTTAACTTAGCTTCATTTTGTTCGTTTTCAATTCGAACTTTACGGCGCATGTTACGACGTTGACGACGTTCTCTGGCAGCTTCCTGCTTAGGTGATTTCTCGCCTTCAGCACGTGGCTTATCTGCAACAGGTTTATTTGTATTAACTTTAGGGTCATTCTTAGTCGGACGTTTATCAGCTTGCTCTTTGTTAGCAACATCTCTGTCAGACTTCTTGTTACGACCTTTGTTGTCTCTGCCTTTGTTATCAGCATCGTTACGGTTATCGCTGCGGTTGTCATTACGATTGCGACGATTGTCAGTGCGACGTGAATCATTGCGACGGTTACGACGGTTGTTTTGACCATCTTTACGATTTTTGTCTGATGGCTTAGATTCAGTTTTTGCAGGCTCATCTGATGAGAATAGTTTGCTAATCGCTGAAACCATTTTAGCGAAGAAACCAGGCTCTGATGCAGTAGCTTCAACTTTAGCAGGCTGTTCAACAGTCGGTTTTGGCGCTACATTTTTTGGCGTACCAAAACCTTTAATAGCTGGCTGTTGTGCTTCTGCACGTTCTAGTTTACGTGGTTCGTACAACTTAGCTTCAGGTTTTTCTACACGCTTATAGCTTGACTCAACGACTTCATCATCGCTTCTTAAACGTGATACGCGGTAGTCAGGTGTTGTCATGTGCGAATCTGGGATTACGTACACTTCAACATTGTGACGTTCTTCAGTGATGCGAATTGCTTTACGCTTTTCGTTCAATAAGAATGCAGCAACATCAACAGGTACAACAGCTTCGATTTGCGAGGTGTTTTCTTTAATCGCTTCTTCTTCCATTAAGCGAAGGATAGAAAGAGCTAAAGATTCAGTACTACGAATCGTACCTTGGCCATGACAGCGAGGACATAAATGACCTGCAGATTCACCAAGAGAAGGGCGTAGACGTTGGCGTGACATTTCCATCAAACCAAAACGAGAAATACGACCTAATTGCACACGAGCACGGTCTAAATGAACCGCATCACGCATTCTGTTTTCAACTTCACGTTGGTGTCTAACTGGTGTCATATCGATGAAATCGATAACCACTAAACCACCTAGGTCACGTAAACGTAATTGACGTGCAATTTCATCTGCGGCTTCAAGGTTAGTGTTTAATGCTGTTTCTTCAATATCTCCGCCTTTTGTAGCACGTGCAGAGTTAATATCGATAGACGTTAATGCTTCAGTCGGGTCAATAACAATTGAACCGCCAGAAGGCAAACGTACTTCACGTTGGAAAGCAGACTCAATTTGAGACTCAATTTGGAAGTGAGTGAATAGCGGTACTTCAGATTCGTAACGCTTAACACGTTCAACGAAATCAGGGCGAACAAGGCCAATATGCTGTTTCGCTTCTTCAAAAATGCGTGGGTGATCAATTAAGATTTCACCAACATCACGGCGTAAGTAATCACGGATTGCGCGAACAATTACGTTACTTTCTTGGTGAATAAGGAATGGTGCAGGCTTGCTTTGAGCAGCTTCCTGAATGGCATCCCAATGATGTTGAAGAACTTTAAGATCCCATTTTAGTTCAGCAGCGTCTTTACCAACACCAGCTGTACGTACAATAAGACCCATACCGTTAGGTACAGATAACTCAGACATTGCTGCTTTAAGCTCAGTACGCTCATCACCTTCGATGCGACGAGAAATACCGCCAGCACGTGGGTTATTAGGCATTAACACTAAGTAAGAACCAGCAAGAGAGATAAACGTTGTTAAGGCGGCGCCTTTATTACCACGTTCTTCTTTGTCGATTTGTACGATAACTTCTTGGCCTTCAGATACCACTTCTTTGATATTTGGGCGACCTTGGAAAGAGTATCCTTTAGGGAAGTATTCGCGTGCGATTTCTTTAAGCGGAAGGAAACCGTGACGATCAGCGCCGTAATCAACAAACGCAGCTTCTAAAGAAGGTTCTACGCGAGTGATGGTGCCTTTATAGATATTTGATTTTTTTTGTTCATGGCCTGGGCTTTCGATATCCAGATCATACAATTGTTGCCCATCTACTAGGGCAACGCGCAACTCTTCCGATTGAGTTGCATTTATTAACATACGTTTCATGATGACTTAATTCTTCTAATAAGGTCATCAAACAAAGACTTATCGTTGCATTACGGGCCTAAAATTATTATTCACAAAGCCTCACGGCTGGTTTTTAGGCAAGTTAGGTGCGCATTGCTGTAAGACGCATTCGCTGCGTGTCGCATCCTATTTATGGCTTATTTTTTAATGATTACAAAAACAAGGAATTCGTTGTTAATACGCAACCAACCCCATAAATTTTAAAATTTCTTATCCGGTAATGCCCAAGTCGAATCGGTCTGTTTGATAACAAGCTAAAATTTGTTCGAATTTGGGGGTGCAATGTTTCAGGAAAACTTTTTAAATAATGATGAAACAGACGGTTTAACTGTAAAAGCAATTCTTATTGCTTTGTGATGTTTACAGTCTGCAAATCAATGATTTGCGACCTGCCGTGCTCATGAATTCTACTGAAAAAACACCATAATAAATTGAGGTTGTGAACAATTTATTCACTGTTTATCCTCAATCACTGCGCAAATATAGCAATAAACAATTTAGACAGCAATCAAAACAACGAATTCTTATTATCCCATCAAGGTAAAACTTAGGGTACAATGTGCGCCGTAATTACTATAGGCGCATCATGAATACAGAAACTCCCACAAAAGTTCAGTTGGTCACCATTGATGAAGATCATTTTGAGCAACGCATTGATAATTTTCTTCTCACCAAATTAAAAGGTGTTCCTAAAAGCATGATTTATAGAATCGTGCGAAAAGGAGAGGTGCGTGTAAATAAGAAAAGGATAAAACCTGAGTATAAATTACAAATTGATGATGTGGTGCGTATTCCGCCAGTGAGAATGGCTGAAAAAGATCATCGTACAGCCCCTTCAGCTAAATTATCGAAAGTGACTCAGTTAGAAGCACGTATTATTCATGAAGATAATCATCTTATCGTATTGAATAAACCTGCGGGAATTGCTGTTCACGGTGGCAGTGGTGTTGATTTTGGTGTGATTGAAGGCCTTCGTTCATTACGACCACAACAAAAGTTTTTAGAGTTGGTTCATCGATTAGATAAAGACACATCAGGTGTGTTACTTATTGCTAAGAAACGCAGCGCATTAAAACATTTACACGATCAACTGCGTAAGAAAACGATGCAGAAAGATTATATGGCTTTGGTTCGCGGTGATTGGCAAGCTAAAGATAAAGTCATTAAAGCGTCGTTACTTAAAATCACTCTTAAATCTGGTGAGCGAATAGTCAGAGTAAACCCTGAAGGTAAAGCATCTGAAACCCGTTATAAGATTATGCAGCGTTACCAAGGCTGCACATTAGTTAAAGCGAGTCCAGTAACAGGTCGAACTCACCAAATTCGAGTACATTGTCAATATGCAGGTCATGCAATTGCCTGTGATGATAAGTACAGTGAGAAGAAGTTTGATGATGCTATGCGTGACAAAGGTTTAAATCGTTTATTTTTGCATGCGGCTGAACTTAAGTTTATACATCCTGAAAATGATGAAGTGACGACAGTAAAAGCGCCATTAGATGATGTTTTATTAGCAACCTTAGAGAAGTTAAAGCGCGCATGAACCCAAATCAGACAAAACAGTATCAGTTAGTCATCTTTGATTGGGATGGCACATTAATGGATTCAATCGGTAAAATAGTTGATTGCATGCAATGTGTGGCGAAAGAATTAAGTTTAGTTGTTCCTTCAGAGCAACAAGTCCGCGATATTATCGGTTTGTCTATTTTACCTGCGATGGAAAAGTTGTTTCCTCACAATGCTGATATGTACGACGAACTTTTGGAAGCTTACAAAAACTACTACTTAAACATTAATGTGACGCCTTCGCCTTTGTTTGACGGTATTGAGAATGTGTTATCTCAAATTCAAGCAGCAGGGCACACGTTAGCCATTGCTACCGGTAAACGCAGAGCAGGTCTTGATAGAATGTTGTCTGAAACGGGTTTAGGTAAATATTTTGTGGCTACTCGTTCTGCTGATGAAGCTGAGTCTAAACCTCACCCTTCGATGATCACATCTTTACTTGATGAGTTAGATATCAATGCTGAACAGGCAGTGATGATTGGTGATTCAAAGCTTGATATTGCAATGGCAAATAATGCGGGTGTGAGTAGCATTGCGGTCACTTATGGTGCACATAGCTTAGAAGATTTATTAAGTCAGAGTCCAACAGCAACAGTCAATAAGCCGACTGATATATTATTGCATCTTTAGCTCGTAGAGTTATCTTGTACGATTTGGCTACTTGTTTCAGTTTATAAAAAATAGTCTCGAATCATAACTAGTTATTGCCTTAAGAATTAATCATAAAAAAGCCGATGAATCATTCACCGGCTTTTTTGTATCTAAGTGTTAATTAACCTAGTGGGTAGATAACTTGCACTTTCAGTTTTAGATCACAAGAACCTACAGTGTTCCAGTCTACAGCTAGTGGATCGAATGATTGGCCATCAGCTCCATAAACAGGTGTGAACCAGTCAAAGCTTTTCAGTACTGACTTATGTAAATCAGCGGTTACTTGTATACGTGCACCAGCATTACGTGGTCCCATATCTGGTGAGCCTTTCTTAACATTAGAACGAGTATCATACTCATAGTAATGCACTTCACCACTGCCGTTGGTGATTAAGTTTTTACAAGTATTATTCTTGGTAATAAATAAGTCGATGTAGTATTCACCGTCATCTTCTAAACTCATACCAGGACCAAATGTAGCTGAACTCGCTATTGGCGTGCCATTTTCCATACGATGAGTAGTGAAAGTAGAAGCACCTTTGAAGTTAGAATAACTATTCAGCTTATAAGATTTGCCATCGTCTGGGAATTCATGGGTGATAAATTCACGATTTTCTTGGCCACAAGCCGTTTTAAGTGTTTTAACACCTTCGCCTTCAGCAGCTTCTTTCCATTCATAGAAAGTATTTTGTTTACCCATACGAGTTTCTAAGAATGCAGCATTAACAAATGAAGCACCGTCTGCATTGTAATAGAAAGTACCTACATTTGATGCTCCAGTATAACTATCCCAATTTCCATCAGCTGGATGAGTAGGAACCCCTGGCGCACCTGGGTCTGTTGGTTCAACTGGATCAACAGGATCTGTTGGCTCAACAGGTTCTGCTGCAAAGCTATGACAAGTATCACAAGTCATACCGTTATCGTGGCCATCGTTGTGGCATGAAGTACATGTGGACCCTTCATTATGCTCAAAAGGAATTTCAGGCATACCAAATACGCCCACTAAACTCGCTTCTGGTGATTTACCATTATTGACATACGGCGTATCAGGATTCGGGTTTTCATATTCGAAATTGACACCAATGTTGGCACACTGTTGTTGGAATGTGCTAACAAAGCTAGTGGCTTTCTCATCTAACTCTTTGTTGGTATCAGATAGATTTTTGTTATCTTCTGTTAAACCTTTATTAGCCTCATCTAATTGCTGGTTTTGTTGAGTTAATTCAGCAATTTGTACTTCTAGTTCAGGATTAGGATCGATTGTAACAGTATCATCATCGTTACAAGCAGTTAAAGCCAAAACTGAAATACAGACAAGGCTTAATTTAAAAGTTTTTTTCATCATTGTTCCCCTACTAGTTTGTGACTAGCATTTAATATTATTTTTATTTCAACCTACAATTTAAAGCGATGGATAGAATGAGCAGTCTTTACCTTAATAGCTTAATGACGTCCATTTAAATGAATGTCTTGTAAAACACTAGGTGAGACGAACAATCTTTTATTTATACGTTAATAAAACGTTTAACTACGTTCAGCTTTAATATGTTTGAACATCCAAATTTAATTTAGATGTAAATAAAGCAGTGCTCACAAAATCATTTGTGCAATATCGATGCTTTAGTTAACACCTCTGATATTGCAGCTTTAACTTTGATTCATTACTAATTCTATTATCTAGTATTAGTAATGCGGTGATTGCTTCGGTGAGGAATGTAAATGTTTGCAAAGAAATAGTATGTGATGAATGTCAATTTTATTCTTACATGGTAAATGATATTAGTTGCAATGTGATCTAAATGTATATTTAAGTTGTTTTGAGAACTGAACATTAGTTTAGAACAACCTTAAGTTGTTTGGGCTTATTGCTGTGTTTTTGTTTAAGCTGCTGTTATTAATGGCTTGTTAGCTGGCTTTGCATTGGCTGTTTAATTTTTTATTGCAAAGTGGTGCTAAATCGCTAATTAAAGGGGGAAACATTACCATATCGTTTCATTAACTTTTTAGTCTTTTTTTTAATCTGTAATAATGTAAATATATCGTCAAGTTAGAAGGCTTATTTATACGAAATGAAAGAGGTTATATTAATGATGAATATTAAATTGAAAGGTTGAGTGTACTTGGTATTTCATTTTGGAGTAATTCCATCAGTCTGGAATACTTGCCGGGTAACTAATTTTAATTGTTTGCAAGTGGGTTTGTGTATTTATATTGCTGATTGTCACTTTCATTAGCATTAATTGATTTTTGTTTTATTCTATTCTTTGTAATCCTTGCTTCTATTTTTGTAATGATTCTTTTATCTTTGTTGATTAAATGAGTTGGAAGTGAGTTATTCAATAAAGTAGACGCAAAATTATATTGCGCCCGATAATAGTCATTCAGAAATTACCGATTTTAAATTGAACCTTTGATTATTCTTAACAAAGGTTCATATATTTTTTAAAAAACGTGACTTTTACAATACTTGAATATCATGTTTTTTAAGTAACTGAATAAGCTTAATCAGTGGTAAACCAATCAAGGTGTTAGGGTCATCGCCTTCAAGCTTTTCAAATAGAGCGATTCCTAGTCCTTCAGCTTTAAAGCTGCCAGCACAGTATAAAGGTTGTTCTAGTTCAACATAACGGGTAATTTCTGCGAGGGTTAACTCTCTGAAGTGCACGGTGAATGGTTCGATTAAACTGAATGCTTGCAGTGTTTGGCTATGGATAACACTGAGTCCAGTATAAAAAGTGATAGCTTTGCCGGAGGCTTGTTGAAGTTGTTTGATGGCTTTGTCACTGGAGTGGGGTTTACCAACAATTTTGCCATCTATTACTGCCACTTGATCCGAGCCAATTATCACCGCAGGTTGTATTTCGTTTGATCCACTCTTTATATAGCTAATTTTATCGAGTTTAGTCTCTGGATTATTGTTCACATCTTTTTTATGCGTATCGAGATTATTATTAATTGTATTGTAGAGTTTGGCACCTGCTACAGCCTTTGCTTTTGCTAGGCGTAATACTAATGCTTGTGCTGTTTCACCTTTAATGGGGCTTTCGTCGACATTGGGAGATAAACAGTCGAAAGGAAGTTGTAATTTTTCGAGAATTTCTTTGCGATATACTGATGTAGAAGCCAAGATTATTTTGGTATTCATGTTACGTCTTTCATGTATTTAGATAATTACGACTATAATAAGTCAAAATTGCGTTCAAATGCAGTAAATTTAGCCGGATCGCGCTTGTGATCGCAGGCTGTGACAGGTAATATTTCGCTTCGATCAATTTTAATGTTGGCGTTTTAGTAAATTGTTCAATTTGTTTAGTTAAGCAATTAACCGCAATTTGGATAAATTTCCTTTGACTCTAGCGTTTTCAAACTATAATATGCGCGCCTTATGCAAACAGTAAAGATACCAGTATCAATTGATCCTATTCGAACTGCAGCCAGCGGTCTTCGTTATGAAGGTGTTGTGCCCGGCAAACAGAATAAGCGATTAAATGAGTTATGTGCTGGCGATTGTTCCGATGTGACAGTGTCGCTAGAATGTGGCGTCGATATTCAGGGGATAGTCTACCTTAGCGGGAAGGCTGTGACGGAGCTCACTCTGCTATGTCAACGTTGTATGACACCATATACCACAGAGGTTACGGTCGACTTCTCCTTTGGTCTTTGTAAGACACAAGAAGAAATCGATGAGCTCCCGGATGCGTATGAGCCGATTGAGTGCAATGAAATTGGTGAAGTTCGTCTGCATCAGTTGATCGAAGATGAATTGATAATCGCTATGCCAATTATTCCTATGCATCAGAATGTTGATTGCAACTTAGGAACAAAAGACATAGTTGTAGGCGAAATCGAGCCCTCTCAAGAGGAGCGTCCAAATCCGTTTGCAGTGTTAGAAAAACTGAAGAGCAAGTAATCTAGGAGACAAGTCAAATGGCTGTACAACAGAATAAAAAATCACGTTCAAAGCGCGGCATGCGCCGTTCACACGATGCATTGAGCACAGCTCAATTATCTGTAGACGCTACTAGCGGTGAATTACATCTACGTCACAACGTGACTGCTGATGGCTTTTACCGCGGAAAAAAGGTTATCAACAAGTAATTTGTTGCTAATCTTATGACGGATCTGACGCTCGCGTTAGATGTGATGGGGGGCGATAATGGCCCCCTCGTCACAGTGCCTGCAGCCTTGCAGGCACTGAAATTCAATTCTCAACTATCCATTATTCTTGTCGGTAATCAAACCGAAATAGATCCTTTCCTAGTTGATATTGATAGTGTTATTCGTGCACGTATTCAAATTATTCATACCACTGAAGTTATCACCATGTGTGATAGACCTATCCAAGCTATTCGTTCGCGCAAACAAAGTTCAATGCGTTTGGCGTTAGAATTAGTTAAAGATGGTAAAGCCCAAGCGTGCGTTAGTGCCGGTAATACTGGTGCATTAATGGCATTGGCCAAAATTTTACTTAAAACGCTTCCTGGGGTTGATAGGCCCGCTTTAGTGAGTTGCTTACCTGCAGTAACAGGTAAACCTGTTTATTTATTAGATCTTGGCGCAAATGTTTCCTGTGACTCTGAAACGTTATTTCAGTTTGCAGTCATGGGATCAGTGTTATGTGAAGCAGTCCATAAACGCGCAAGACCAAAAGTTGCATTACTGAACGTCGGCATCGAAGACGTGAAGGGCAACGATCAAGTCCAGCAAGCTGCTCAGTATTTATTGGATACTGAACAAGTCAATTACACCGGTTTTATTGAGGGTGATGAAATATTCACCGGAACGGTTGATGTCATTGTTTGTGATGGCTTTGTTGGCAATATCACGTTAAAAACATCAGAAGGCATTGCTAAGCTGTTAGTCCACCAATTAAAACGTGGCTTAACGCAAGGTTTGTTCGTTCGGATGTTGTCTAAACTCCTCGCTCCACGTATACAATCAGTGCTCAGTAAGATGAACCCCGACCACTACAATGGCGCAAGTCTGATAGGATTGCGCGGAATAGTAGTAAAGAGTCATGGAAACGCTGATGAAGCGGCTTACTTACAAGCAATCAATTTAGCTGCTACAGAAGCAAAACGTCGTCTTCCGGAAATGATTAAAGATCGTTTGGAGACGATTCTTTTAGACATCAATAGCTGATCTCATTATATGCAAACAAAAATTCTCGGAACTGGTAGTTATCTGCCGGTGCAAGTTCGTAGTAATCACGATTTAGAAAAAATGGTCGACACTTCAGATCAATGGATTGTGGAGCGTACAGGTATTTCTGAACGACGTATTGCAGCAAAAGACGAAACTGTTACTACATTAGGTTATCAAGCCGCTTTAAAAGCGCTAGAAATGGCAGGGATTGAAGCCAGTGAACTAGACATGATTGTCTGTGGTACCACAAGTGCTAGCAATGCTTTTCCTGCTGCAGCCTGTGAAATTCAAAAGTTACTCGGCATTCATACTATTCCTGCGTTTGATATTGCAGCAGCGTGCTCAGGTTTTGTTTATGCATTATCTATTGCAGACCAGTTTGTAAAAACAGGAGCCGCTAAAAAAGTATTGGTTATCGGCGCAGATGTATTATCACGTTTGTGCGATCCTGAAGATCGTACTACTGTCATATTATTTGGCGATGGTGCTGGTGCAGCCGTGATTGGTGCAAGTGAGCAACCAGGTATTATTTCGACTCATATTTATGCTGATGGCCGTCAAGGTGATTTATTAAAATGTTCTTTCCCGCCAAGAGCTGCAGAATCATCAGAAGCCGTTAGTTTTATGACTATGAAAGGTAATGATGTTTTCAAGTTTGCAGTCACTCAGCTTTCGCATGTTGTGACTGAAACATTACGTATTAATAATATTGATAAATCAGAAATTGATTGGTTAGTGCCTCATCAAGCAAACTTTAGAATTATTAAAGCTACAGCTAAGAAACTGGATATGAGCTTAGATAAAGTGGTATTGACGTTAGCTAAGCATGGTAATACTTCAGCTGCATCGGTTCCGATTGCTCTGGATGAAGCCGTCAGAGATGGCCGCATTCAACGTGGTCAATTAATCTTGCTAGAAGCGTTTGGCGGCGGTTTTGCATGGGGCAGTGCGTTAGTTAGGTTTTGATTTAACCAGCTGGTTAGATTCTAGATTTATCGTTAAAACGTCAGTAAGATAATTAATATTTTGAATAGAGACTCATTCATTAACTGTTCTAATATTACTTGTCAGTAAAGTTAGCGCTTTATACAGACGACAGACGAATAATTTCATTTTTCATGAACGAATAAAGGTAATAAAAATAATGGAAAATATGGCTTTTGTTTTTCCTGGTCAAGGTTCGCAAGCCGTTGGCATGTTAGCAGATCTTGCTGCGGATTTTCCGGTTGTCACTGAGACATTTGCACAAGCAAGCGAAGTATTGGGTTATGACCTTTGGGCGCTAACTCAAGATGGACCCGCTGAAAAGTTAAATGAAACAGATAAAACTCAACCTGCATTATTAACCGCAAGTGTGGCTATTTTCCGCGCTTATCAAGCAAGCGGTGCGGCTCAACCTGCTTTATTAGCAGGCCATAGCTTAGGTGAGTACTCCGCGCTGGTATGTGCTGGTGTGATTGATTTTGCAGATGCTATAAAATTAGTCGAGCTTCGTGGTCAACTCATGCAACAGGCTGTTCCAGCAGGCACAGGTGCGATGTTTGCTATTATCGGTTTAGATAATGATGCAATCGCTACAGCTTGTGAACAATCAGCCAATGGCGCAGTGGTTAGCCCGGTTAACTTTAATAGTCCTGGCCAAGTCGTTATCGCTGGTGAAAAAGAAGCGGCAGAAAGAGCTGCGGCTGCGTGTAAAGCGGCAGGGGCCAAAATGGCAGTAGCATTACCAGTGAGTGTGCCGTCTCATTGTGAACTGATGAAACCTGCAGCTGATAAGTTAGCGATAGCATTAACCGAATTGAATTTTAATGAGCCTCAAATTAGCGTGATAAATAATGTTGATGTTGCTACGCCAACTGCGGCAAGTGACATTAAAGATGCTTTAGTTCGCCAGTTATATTGCCCTGTGCGTTGGAGTGAATCGGTCGAGCTAATGGCAAGTAAAGGCATCACAGATTTAGTAGAAATGGGCCCAGGTAAAGTCTTAACGGGTTTAACAAAAAGAATTAATAAATCATTAAAGGGGCATGCGGTTAACAATGCAGCGTCTTTATCTGCTTTAATCCAATAAGGAATTTTCATGAGCATTAGCTTTAATTTAACCGGTAAAGTTGCATTAGTCACTGGCGCAAGTCGTGGTATTGGACGTGCAATCACTGAAACCTTGGTCGAAGCCGGCGCAGTTGTTATTGGTACTGCAACCAGTGAAAAAGGTGCTGCGGCGATTCAAGAGTACCTTGGCGACAAAGGTCACGGTCTAGTATTAAACGTTACTGATAAAGAATCAGTTGCACAATTATTCGCCCAGATCAAAGAAAAAGCCGGTGATGTTGATATTCTTGTAAACAGCGCGGGTATCACTCGTGATAATTTATTAATGCGAATGAAAGATGATGAGTGGCAAGATATCCTTGATACTAACTTAACGTCGCTATTTAGATTATCAAAACCTGTAATGCGCTCAATGATGAAAAAACGTAATGGACGCATCATTAACATCGGTTCAGTTGTTGGTACCATGGGCAATGCAGGCCAAGTAAACTACTCTGCAGCTAAAGCTGGTTTGATCGGATTTACAAAATCTCTTGCAAGAGAGGTTGCATCTCGTCAAATAACAGTGAATGCTATTGCACCAGGTTTCATACAAACTGACATGACAGATGAGCTAACTGAAGAACAACAGCAAGCTATCATGTCACAAGTTCCAATGGAGCGTTTAGGGCAGGCACAAGAGATTGCTAACGCAGTATTGTTCTTAGCATCTGACTCTGCTGCTTACATAACGGGTGAGACCCTGCATGTAAATGGTGGAATGTACATGGTTTAATCGCCTTCAAAGGCAACGACTTTTATTGAATCTGGTTTGATATCAAAGTATGATAATTTTCGTGGTTAGACCACGAAAACTAAGCTTGCATTGTCAGCTGGATCGAATAAACTACTCGCAATCTTACGCAAGTGTGTAATTTGAATAGGAAAGAAAACTAATGAGCAACATCGAAGAACGTGTAAAGAAAATCATCATTGAGCAACTTGGCGTTAAAGAAGAAGACGTTAAATCAGCTGCATCATTCGTAGACGATTTAGGTGCAGATTCTCTGGACACTGTTGAATTGGTTATGGCTCTAGAAGAAGAGTTTGATACCGAGATCCCTGATGAAGAAGCTGAAAAGATCACTACTGTTCAAGCAGCGATCGATTACGTTTCAAAAAATCAGTAATCCCAGATTCACAAAAACAGGTGGCATTTATGCCGCCTGTTTTTGTTTCTGAAGTCGATACTTTTCGACTAGACTTAATTTCCAAGCGTTAATCCTCAGCTCCATCCTTATCTACTCAATGCTAAATGTACCGGTACAAAGTCATTGATGATGGATTAACCAATATTGTTTATTATTGGCTTATGCCTATTTATTTCAAAGGTGAATACTGTGTCTAAACGTCGTGTTGTCATTACAGGCCTAGGACTAGTTACTCCAGTGGGTAACGATGTCGATTCTTCTTGGCAGTCTTTATTAGCGGGTAAAAGTGGTATTGCACCCATTACCAAATTTGATGCAACTGAATTCAGTACGCGTTTCAGTGGCTCTGTAAAAGATTTTGACGTCGAGCAGTACTTATCGCGTAAAGATGCGCGCAAAATGGACTTATTTATCCAATACGGCATGGCTGCTGGTATTCAAGCCATGAACGATGCCGGTTTGGATATGGAAAAAGAAAACCCTTCACGAGTGGGAACTGCAATTGGTGCTGGAATGGGGGGGATGCCATTAATTGAGCAAAACCACGCCGCATTATTAAAAGGTGGCCCGCGTAAGGTTTCTCCATTTTTTGTCCCAAGTACTATTATCAATATGATAGCAGGGCACTTATCAATCAAATATGGCATGACAGGCCCGAATTTTGCTGTAACAACCGCTTGTACTACTGGTGTGCATAACATTGGTTTTGCAGCGCGTACCATTGCATATGGCGATGCCGATGTGATGGTTGCAGGCGGTGCAGAGGATGTGACTTCACCACTTGCAGTCGCAGGTTTTGGCTCGGCTAAAGCGTTATCGACTCGTAATGACGATCCGCTTGCTGCAAGCCGTCCATGGGATAAAGACCGTGATGGCTTTGTTATTGGTGATGGTGCAGGAGTGATGGTCATGGAAGAGTATGAACATGCAAAAGCACGTGGTGCCAAAATTTATGCTGAACTTGTTGGGTTTGGCATGAGTGGCGATGCTTTCCATATGACTTCACCTCCAGCAGATGGCGCAGGTGCTGCTGCTGCAATGGTTAATGCTATCAATGATGCGCAAATTGAAAATGAAAAAGTGGGCTACATTAACGCTCATGGCACATCAACACCAGCAGGTGACAAAGCAGAAGCTGCAGCGGTTAAATCAGTATTTGGCCCTCATGCTTATGATTTATTAGTCAGTTCGACTAAGTCTATGACGGGGCATTTATTAGGCGCTGCGGGCTCAGTTGAAGCTATTGTTACTATTTTGGCATTACGTGATCAAATCGTACCGCCAACCATTAATTTAGATAACCCAGATGAAGGCTGTGATTTAGATTTCGTTGCCCATAAAGCAAAAGAGCATACATTTGACTACGCATTATGTAATTCATTTGGTTTTGGTGGCACTAACGGCTCGCTTTTATTCAAAAAAGCGGATTCGTAGAGTAAAGCACATCTTAAAATATGCCATAAATCAGTTTTGAATTATAATTAACATTCAAAATGAATACATAATAAAAGCAGTAACTTCGGTTACTGCTTTTTTATATTTGCTGTTTAATAGATTCATTCCTTTATTATCGAAACGTGGATATTTTCGAGGATAAATAACAATTCAATAATATAATGACTAAATTATTACAAAGCTGATTTTTTTAACGTTTTAGGTTTAAAAATATCGTAAACTGAGTCTAGATGATTCATTTAGGAGGCTGTATGGCCGGTATTGATAGAGAAATAACCTTACGATTTTTGGCCGAACCCGCAGATGTTAACTTTGGCGGCAAAGTGCACGGCGGCGCGGTAATGAAATGGATTGATTTGGCGGCTTATGCTGGCGCGGCAGGTTGGAGCGGGAAATACTGTATTACGGTTTATGCTGGCGGTATTCGTTTTGTGAAACCTATTCATGTTGGCAATATTGTCGAAGTGAGCGCTAAAGTAATTTATACCGGTACATCATCAATGCACTTAGGTATTGATGTAAAAGCGGGCGATCCTAAAGAACCTGAACGCCATTTAACCACCCATTGTATTGTTATCATGGTTGCGGTTGATGATGATGGTAAACCAACTTCTGTACCTGAGTGGATCCCACAAAATGAAGACGATGTTCGTTTAAGAGACTCTGCATTAAGATTAATGGATATGCGTAAGCGTATTGGCGCAGAAATGGAAGCGCACGTTAAACCTGCACTGTAATTATAAAACCATTAAAATAATAAGAAGGATAATATGGCAAAGGTAGCATTTATCGGACTTGGTGTTATGGGATACCCAATGGCGGGTCATCTTGTCAAACAAGGCCATCAAGTCACTGTGTACAATCGTACCACGGCGAAAGCGGAAAGGTGGACTCAAGATTATCAAGGTGAGTTCGCGTTAACGCCAGCTTTAGCTGCAAAAGATAAAGATATTGTATTTACCTGCGTTGGTAATGATGATGATTTAAGACAAGTTATCTTAGGCGACAACGGTGTTATTCACGGTATTAATCAAGGTGCTGTACTCGTCGATCACACAACAGCATCAGCGGATGTGGCACGTGAAGTTGCTGCTTTATTAGCTGGCCAAAATGTCGAGTTTTTAGACGCACCTGTTTCTGGTGGCCAAGCTGGGGCTGAAAATGGTGTACTGACCGTGATGATGGGCGGGAAAGAGTCGGTTTTCAATCAAGTCAAACCCGTGATTGAATCTTATAGCCGCTGCGCTGAATTATTAGGTGATGTTGGCGCTGGTCAATTAACTAAAATGGTTAATCAAATCTGTATTGCAGGTGTGGTGCAGGGGCTCGCTGAAGGGCTCCATTTTGCTAAAAGTGCTGGTTTAGATGGTTTAAAGGTGGTTGAAGTTATCAGTAAGGGAGCAGCACAAAGTTGGCAAATGGAAAACCGTTACCAAACCATGTGGCAGGGCGAGTATGACTTTGGGTTTGCGATTGATTGGATGCGTAAAGATTTAGGTATCGCCCTTGAAGAAGGTAGACGTAATGGCAGCCATCTTCCCGTCACTGCATTGGTCGATCAGTTTTATTCAGAAGTGCAGTCAATGAAAGGTAATCGCTGGGACACTTCAAGTTTATTGGCTCGATTAGAGAAAAACCGTTAATGCTTCACTAGTGTTAATTAAGCTGTATTAGCACTGCTAGATTAATGCGTTTAACTTACTTATAGCTAGATAATATTGTCAGATAAAACAGCCAGTTAAAATTGGTAAATAAAAGCTCGTCACCATCTAGGGACGAGCTTTTTTGCATTTATATGCCGATTTGATTTTAAATCTTCAAACCAATCATTAGTTTATCGAGTTCTTCAGCCGTCGTGTTTAGCTCATTACAACCAGATACTGATAAATTGGCCGCTTCCTCAACATTATGGGATTGATTTCTAATTTCCATTAAATTAGAGGCTATTTCATTTGCGACAGCTGATTGCTCCTCTGCTGATGTAGCGATTAATACGCTCATCTCAAACACTTTACCACTATGATGGGCAATGCTTTCTAAATCGTCACCAGTTTGAAGGACATGCTTTTTACCTTCTTCTGCTTGTTCAACGGTGCGAGACATAACTTGTGTTAGGTTCTGAGTACCAGATTGTAAAGCTTCAATCATGGTTTTAATTTCTACCGTGGCAGATTGTGTTCTACCTGCAAGAGTACGAACCTCATCGGCAACGACAGCAAACCCACGACCTTGCTCACCCGCACGTGCAGCTTCAATAGCAGCATTTAAGGCAAGTAAGTTGGTTTGTTCAGAAATGGCATTAATTGTGGTTACAACTGCATCAATTTTACTGGCATTGTCATTTAATTCATTCACAGCGTCTGAAGCGCCAGCAATTTCAGTTGAAAGTAAATCAATGGCTTGCACTGTGGTTTCAATGTCGTTAGACCCTGCTGTAACCTGATTATTCGCCTCTTGAGTCTCTGCTGAAGATTGTTCTGCATTACGGGCCACTTCTTTAACGGCTGCAGTCATTTCCTCCATGGCTGTAGCCAGTGAGTCCAAATGTTGACGTTGATTAACAGCGACAGTTTGACCCTCTTCAGCCGTGTTTCTAAATGAATGTACTACATGCCTAATTTGCTCAGTAGCATGAGTCATTTGAACGACAAGTTTGTGTTGCCTGTCAACCAATTCATCAACACTAATAGCCAGCAAACTAAATTCATCGGGGACTTCGAAAAAGTTTAATCGACTAGTTAAATCGCCTTCAGTTGCTCTACGTAGCGCCATCACAGTGGTATATAACGCGCCGCCGATAAACGTTGAGATGTAATAAGAAAAGAACAAAATAATTGCAATAATCAACACCATTAATAAATAGGCCAAATTATTATCGCCGCTGGTTTTATCATCGATAGTTTTGTGCGCTATTTGAGTGGTGATAACAATATCGTGAGAATTAACATTACTAAAGACATTAAAGCCTTGGCCTGTTTCGAGGGAACCGCCACCTTGACGTGCGATTTGTTGTTCTTGGCGAGAAAGCGTATCAATATTAACCGCTCGGCTTGAGCCATTTAAGTCAGATAGGAAAGCTTGTTGTTTATCTTGTTCAAGTAAATCTAAGGCAGCTTCAACTGCATGATTATAAGTATTGTTAAGGGATATAGCTTCTTCAATTTCAGCTTCAGCTAAGGTCGTTTTAAAACTGCTTGTCAATGTAAAAGTCAGCAATAAAATCAATGCAATCGGAACAATCGCCAATATTGTGAATTTGGATTTAATGGATAATTTAATTAAAAATTGATCAATCCATCTAAACTTTACTTCTTTCATTTTGGCCTCTTGTTTTATACGCGCTATGTCGTTTTATCGGATAATACTGATTAAACTTTAGATGGAGTTTTGTTAAAGGCAATAATGGCTGACGGATTAATTGCTACTGGCTTGTATATATTGAATTATTCATAAAATTATACTTTTAGGGGTATAAGATTTTTTAGCGTTTGATAAATTTCAATTTACATGAGGCTAACTCATGATAACGCAGGAGTTTACTGGTTTAAATTGCAATAAATGCTAGTAAAATAAGCCTAGGTCACGTAAAATCCCATCTTTTGTTTTAACCCCATGCTTTAGGTTTAATTTTACATTTATGCCTAGACTAAATATGTCGTCTATCCTTAGACGCCCAAACGCATTTGATATGCAAGAATGCAGTGGAAGAAATAATGCAGCAGTTAACTGAGATCGTAGAACAAGCCTTAGAAGTAATAGGTAAGGCCAGTGATCTAAAGGCATTGGATGATATCCGTGTCGATTACCTTGGTAAAAAAGGTAAGATCACTGACATGATGAAATTGATGGGTAGCTTAAGTCCAGCAGAGAAACCTGCTTTTGGACAAGCAGTCAATAAAGCAAAACAAGCGGTACAGAAAGAACTTTCTGAGCGTATTGAAGGCTTAAAGTCTGCAGAATTAGAAGCGCAACTTATCGCTGAACAAATCGATGTTACCTTACCAGGTCGTACAATTGAATTGGGTGGCTTGCACCCAGTGACCCGTACTATCGAACGTATTGAAACTTTCTTTGGCGAGTTAGGATTTTCGGTTAAGAACGGTCCTGAAATTGAAGATGATTTCCATAACTTTGATGCATTGAACATTTCAGAGCATCATCCGGCTCGTGCAGATCATGATACTTTCTATTTTAACCCTAAAGTGATGCTACGTACGCAAACTTCAGGTGTTCAAATTCGTACTATGGAACACGAAAAACCGCCTTTACGTATTATTTCTCCAGGCCGTGTTTACCGTAATGACTACGATCAAACTCATACGCCAATGTTCCACCAGGTGGAAGGGCTGTTAGTTGATGAGAAAGTTAACTTTGCTGAGCTGAAAGGCATTTTGCATGATTTCTTGCGTAACTTCTTTGAAGAAGATTTAGAAGTTCGTTTCCGTCCATCTTACTTCCCATTCACTGAACCTTCTGCAGAAGTGGATGTGATGGGCAAAAATGGCAAGTGGTTAGAAGTATTAGGTTGCGGCATGGTGCACCCTAATGTCCTTCGCAGTGTCGGTATTGACCCTGAAAAATACTCTGGTTTTGCTTTTGGTATGGGGGTTGAGCGTTTAACAATGCTGCGTTACGGCGTAAATGACTTACGTGCCTTCTTCGAAAACGATTTACGTTTTCTTAAGCAATTCAAATAACGGAGCAATATAAAGATGAAATTCAGTGAATCTTGGCTTCGTGAGTGGGTTAACCCATCAGTAAGTCGTGACGCGTTATCACACCAAATTACAATGGCAGGTCTTGAAGTAGACGGCGTTGACCCTGTAGCCGCCGAATTTAGCGGTGTTGTTGTCGGTGAAGTGGTTGAGTGTGGTCAGCATCCTGATGCTGACAAATTGCGTGTAACCAAAATTAATGTCGGTGAAGAAGAGTTAATCGATATCGTTTGTGGTGCACCAAATTGTCGTTTAGGTCTTAAAGTTGCTGTTGCTATGGTAGGTGCTGTTTTACCTGGTGACTTTAAAATTAAGAAAGCTAAATTACGTGGTCAACCATCATTTGGTATGTTGTGTTCGTACGGTGAATTAGGTATCGACATCGAAAGCGATGGCATTATCGAATTACCGACAGATGCTCCAATTGGTAAGGATGTTCGTGAATACCTTGACCTTAACGATGCGGTGATTGACGTTGATTTAACGGCAAACCGTGCAGATTGTTTAGGCATGGCTGGTCTTGCGCGTGAAGTTGGCGTATTAAACCGTGAAGCAGTAACAGAGCCAACTTGGGAAGCAGTAGCTTCGACTATCGACGATAAAGTTGCGATTAATGTTATCGATGCACAAGCATGTCCTCGTTACTTAGGCCGCGTAGTTAAAAACGTTAACCTTGCTGCAGCAACTCCATTGTGGATGCAAGAAAAACTGCGCCGTAGTGGTATTCGCTCAATTGATCCAATTGTAGATATTACTAATTACGTATTAATTGAATACGGTCAGCCAATGCATGCATTTGACTTGGCTACCTTAGCGGGTGCTATTCAAGTTCGCTTAAGCGACGGCGTAGAGAAATTAACGCTTCTAGACGGTAATGAAGTTACTGTGCCTAATGATACGTTAGTGATTGCAGACGACAGCGGTTCAATCGCGTTAGCCGGCGTATTTGGCGGTGAAAAAACCGGTGTTACCACTAAAACTCAAGATATCCTTTTAGAGTGTGCATTCTTTGCGCCTCTTGCGATTATGGGTAAGTCACGCCGCTTAGGTCTTCATACCGACGCTTCACACCGTTTTGAGCGTGGAGTAGACCCTGAACTACAACATAAGGTTATGGATCGTGCGACTCGTCTAGTATTAGACATTTGTGGCGGCGAAGCTGGCCCTGTTGAAGAAGCTGTGACTGAAGCTCACTTGCCTAAGCCTGTTGAATTGACATTACGTCGCAGCAAGCTAGACAAAATTCTCGGCCATCATATTCCTGATACTGACGTGACTGAAATTCTTGAGCGTTTAGGTTTCAATGTCACCGCTAATGCTGAAACGTGGGATGTTGTCACTGCAACTTATCGTTTTGATATGGCGATTGAAGAAGATCTTATTGAAGAAGTGGCTCGCATCTACGGATATAACAATATCCCTAATATCGCGCCTGTAGCTTCATTAACCATGTCTGATCACAAAGAAGCTGATATTTCACTACGTAAAGTACGTAATGTTTTAGTCGCACGTGGCTTCCAAGAAGCGGTGACTTACAGCTTTGTTGATCCTAAGCAACAAAATCTTGTTCACCCTGATGCGCCAGCGATGATTTTACCGAATCCTATTTCGGTTGAAATGTCAGCGATGCGCCTCTCTATGTTCACTGGATTATTGACGTCAGTTGGTTATAACCAAAGCCGTCAACAAGGTCGAGTGCGTTTATTTGAGACTGGTTTACGCTTTGTCCCTGATGCAGAAGCAGATTCTGGTGTTAGACAAGAAGCAATGATTGGTGCGGTGATTTCAGGTGTTCAAAATGACGAACATTGGTCAATGGATTCAAAAACTGTCGACTTCTTTGATTTAAAAGGTGATTTAGAATCAATTATCGGCTTGACAGTTTCGACTTCTGAATTTACTTTTAGAAGTGCAACACATTCTGCTCTTCATCCGGGGCAATGTGCTGAAATACTAAGAAATAATCAGGTCATTGGTATCATTGGTGCTGTCCATCCTAGTTTGGAAAAGCCTTTTGGACTGAATGGCAAAACAATTATTTTTGAGTTAGAACTGGACGCTTTACTGCATGCCAGTTTGCCGCTAGCCCAGACTGTATCTAAGTTTCCTGCAAATCGACGTGATATTGCTGTTGTTGTTGAAGAAGAAGTTTCTGCAACTAATGTTATGAATTTGATAAGAAAAGTTGGCGAAAATCAGTTGGTTGGCTTAAACTTGTTCGACGTATACCGAGGTAAAGGTGTTGAAGCAGGCAAAAAGAGCCTAGCAATAGCACTTACATTACAAGACATTACTCGTACGCTTGAAGAAAAAGATATAACCGAAACTGTTGATTCAGTTGTATCTGCACTTAAGACCGAGTTCAACGCATCGTTGAGGGACTAAAAGTATGGCACTTACCAAAGCCGAAATGGCAGAACATCTTTTTGAAACGCTGGGCATGAACAAACGTGTTGCCAAAGAGATGGTTGAGTCTTTCTTTGAAGAAATTAGAGAAGCACTCGAAAGTGGTGAGCAGGTCAAGTTATCTGGCTTTGGAAACTTTGATCTGCGCGACAAGAATCAAAGACCGGGAAGGAACCCAAAAACTGGTGAAGATATTCCAATTTCAGCTCGACGTGTTGTGACGTTCCGTCCAGGACAAAAGTTGAAAACTCGAGTTGAAGAATCGAACTCGGCTAAGAAATAGTTTCGCTTTATTCAAAAAGCCACTCAATTGAGTGGCTTTTTTGTTTTCTAAAATTAATTAATCACTACTCCTGATGTTGGAGAGGTAAAAATATCGTGCTGTGAGTAGTAGAAAATTGTTATTATATGTCTTTGGCTCCGCTATTCATTTCACTGCGCTGATGTAATTTTGAGGTTTCTTTTGGCTAGACAAGCAAAACATTTCGATCGTCGATTTACTCTTTCTTTGTTACACCCTCGATATTGGGGTACTTGGTTTGTCATTCTGATTTTATTCATTTTTGGCATTATGCCGGCTTGGCTACGCGATCCCATTTCGCGACTCCTCGCCAAGCTTGTAATGTCGATTGCTAAAAAACCAATTAATATTGCACGAATTAATATGCGTACTTGTTTTCCAGATAAGCCAGAAGCAGAAATTGATGCCTTGATTAAAGACAATGTCGATATGTTTGTTCTAACATTAATGTCGCAAGCTGAGTTGTTACTGCGCTCTAATGAACATATTAAAAGTCGTGTCACGATTGAAGGTTTTGAACATGTCGAAGCTGCAAGACAAGTAGGGCAGCCGATGATTTTTATCATGCCTCATGTTTGGCCAATCGATTATGCTGGGATCAGGCTTAATATCGAACTGCCGATGGTGACAATGGCAAAAGCTCACAGGAATGGCTTGTTTAACTGGTTTAGCAACCGTCTACGTAGTAGTCAAAACGGTCGTGTTTACATGCGAGAGGCGGGTATACGTGCTCTAATCAGCGAATTAAGACAAGATAATAGTTTCTTTTACCTGCCAGATGAGGATTTAGGCCCAGAACAAAGCGTTTTTGCGCCATTACTGGGGACTGTTAAAGCAACACTGCCAGTGGTTGGCCGTTTAGCTCAAGCAGGAAAAGCGCAAGTACTGCCAGTTAAAATTGGTTATGACAAACAAGCGCGACAGTTTAATTTAACCGTGATGCAGGCAGTAGACCCAGAAGACATGCAAGGTAAGGATAATGAAGCCATTGCCCTTAACAAAATGGTTGAACAGGTTATCAATGCATATCCTGAGCAATACATGTGGTTTTTAAAGTTTTTGAAAACAAGACCTGATGGCGAGAGTAAACTGTATTAAATCCTACAGTCAGTGATTTGTGCTGTTGTAAGTGATAGTTGTGTTTCAATCACTTTAACCAATATTAAAATTAAATTGAAAAGGCACAAAAGATGAATCTTTTGTGCCTTTTCAATATGTATCTTATAACCCATCAATGATAAATAATGGGTTATTCAGAGAAGTAAAACCAACCTTGATTGATAAACTCTGTGAGTATTAATAGTAAAGCGGGGTGATGACTCCAAGTCGATAACATTGGTTGACTGATTGAATGCTCATTAGCGATAACCTTGATAATATCTGCATCGATGCCTTCAACACTGACTACTTCACCATTCACATAGAGATGGGCTTGTGTATCCGCCTCAAGTGTTAATACTTTTAAACCACCAATACGTTGCATACTTGCACCGTCTTCAATGGCTTCAATCATATCTTCAGCCGAAATAGGTTGCTCGAATGGATTAAGGTCAAGTTCAAAACGATTTTGACTAAGCAACTTACCTAACATTGTTTGATACTGATTCGGGTTATTTGCTAGCTCAGCTAACAAGTTCATCATACCTTGTTGTTGCTGTTGGCTAACAATGCCTTTATTGGCTTGTTCTTCAATTGAAATAAATCGCTGTTTACCCGCGTTATTGTCAATTAAAGAGTCAGCAAGTTCAGTTAATAGCTCTTGCTGACTAGGGGCCCTAAAACCAATGGAGTAACTTAACGCAAGGGTTAACGTTTCACCACAATGTGGATAACCAGGGGGAATATACAGTACATCGCCTTTGGTCAATACAACATCAATGATAGGCTCAAAGTCGTCTACTAAAGGGCTGTTTTTATCACCGCCACGCTGCTTATGGTGACCATTATTGCCCACTTGCCAGCGACGCTCACCTTCGCCTTGAATGATAAATACATCATAATTATCGATATGTGGTCCAACACCGCCTTTTGGCGTCGCAAAAGAGACCATTAGATCATCAAAGCGCCAGTCAGGTAAAAAACGAAAGGCTTCCACTAATGGCTGTGACTCAGGGTACCAATGGTTAACGGCTTGAACTAATAATTGCCAGCCATCTTCACCGTATTCGTCATAATCCTCAAATGGCCCTTGGACCACATTCCAGCCTTGAGCTTGTGTTTGCACAATACGTGAAGAAATATCTTCTTCCATGGCTAAACCCGCTAGTTCATCTGCAGAAATAGGATCTTCGAATGCATTGAAGGCATTTTTAATCACAATAGGTTTTTTTTGCCAGTTTTCACGTATGAATTCAGCAGTATCAAAATTTAATGTATACATAATTGTAAAAAAGGCGACAGCTCATAAGAGGTGTCGCCATTCCTTATTCTACAAACAAGTGACTTTTATAAATAATTTTATATAAGCATTTGTTTGGAAGATTATTTTAACTCGTCAACAAATGCTTCTGCACGGCCGATGTAGTTAGCTGGTGTCATTGTTTTAAGCTCTGCTTTGACACTGTCAGGCAGTTCTAAACCATCGATGAATAAAGCAAGTTGCTCGCCATCAATACGCTTACCACGTGTTAGCTCTTTTAATTTTTCATATGGCTTTTCAATACCATAACGACGCATTACTGTTTGTACGGGCTCAGCCAATACTTCCCAGTTTTTGTCGAGCTCTGCTAACAGGTTAGCTTCGTTAACTTCTAACTTGCTGATGCCTTTCATCGTTGCTTGATAAGCAATCAACGAGTGGGCCATACCAACACCTAGGTTACGTAAAACCGTAGAATCCGTTAAGTCACGTTGCCATCTTGAAACAGGTAATTTCGCGGCTAAATGCTGCATTAGCGCGTTAGCAATACCTAAGTTACCTTCTGAATTTTCAAAATCAATAGGGTTAACTTTATGCGGCATGGTTGAAGAACCAATCTCTCCAGCAATAGTACGCTGCTTGAAGTGGCCCATGGCAATGTAACCCCAGATATCACGATCGAAATCGATTAGGATTGTATTGAAACGTGCTACGGCATCAAATAATTCGGCAATGTAATCATGCGGTTCGATTTGAGTCGTGTATGGGTTCCAGTTAATGCCAAGGCTAGTCACAAAACGTTGTGACAGCTCATGCCAGTTAACTTCTGGGTAAGCTGAGATGTGTGCGTTGTAGTTACCTACTGCACCATTGATTTTACCCATGATTTCAACAGCGTTGATTTGGTTTAGTTGACGCTCTAGACGTACTGCTACGTTTGCCATTTCTTTACCTAAAGTTGTAGGTGAAGCTGGTTGACCGTGAGTACGTGACATTAGCGGTACAGACTTGTTATCCGTCGCTAACTTTTTAATGGCATCCACAATTTCTAAACACTGAGGTGCTAGAACAAGTTCACGCGCTTCTTTAAGCATTAACGCATGAGACAAGTTGTTAATGTCTTCTGAGGTACAAGCGAAATGAACAAATTCGTCAATAGCGACTAATTCAGCATTATCAGCAATTTGTTCTTTAATGAAATACTCAACCGCTTTAACGTCGTGGTTGGTGGTTCTTTCAATTGTTTTAACGCGTAATGCGTCTTCTTCGCTGAAGTTATCCTTGATGCTATCCAGTAAGATTAATGCTTCTTCACTGAATGGCGGAACTTCTTCAATCTCTGGGCAACTTGAAAGTAGTTTTAACCAGTTAATTTCAACTTGAACACGGTATTTAGTTAAACCGAATTCGCTGAAAATACCTCGTAATGAGGTGGTTTTGCTACCATAACGACCGTCTATCGGAGAGATAGCGGTCAGTGCAGAAAGATCCATTTGAAGCTCCTTGATGAACTTTTGTTGTAGGGTGATACGATTAATTATTTTTACGGCTACTAATTGCAGTATCCACAATGGCCTTACGAGCAAAAACAAGGTGACGACGTTTGCCACCTAATTGACGCCATAAAACAGCACTGCGCATAGCTGATAGAAGTAAAGCACGGATTTTTTGTTGTACTTGCGGTTGTTGCAAGCAAGCTGGATTACCAGAAATTTGTAATTTAGGGCCAAGTTCGCTGATCACATCGCTATAAATACTCGCTAAACTTGCGACAATTTGCTCATCTGTGATGGCAAAGTGGTGTAACTGTCGATGGACTTGGTTAATTCGTTCTGCAAGCATGCCTAAGCCATTTGCTGAGCGAGCGAGTTTACGCTCCAGAGCGAGCATACCGACAAGATAGCGTGTGGTTTCAACATCTTTGCTATTACCATCACCTAATTGTTGTTCAATTAATTGATAGCCTTTATTTAATGCATGCTTATCTTGGTAGATATCAGAAATTGATTCTGGGTCTGTCACCATAATGGTGTTCAAACTCGCAGCCATTGCGGTTTCGTCTGATTCACCATGACGAGCAAGGTGTTGAACTTGAGCAACCGCTTGTAAAATACCTGCAAACGCCATAGTGCGTTCAAATAATACTTGGCTCACGACCTATCCTCTAATTAAGGTATCGATAATGCCGCCACCAAGGCAGACTTCACCATCATAAAATACGGCTGATTGACCTGGCGTTACCGCTGCAACAGGTTCATCAAACATGACTTTGATGTTATCAGCATCTACTGTTGTCATGGTGCATTTTACATCGTGTTGGCGATAGCGAGTTTTTACCGTAATGCTTGCTGGTGAGCTAGGACCTTGGCGGTCAACCCAATGTAGTTGACTGACCAACATGCCATGAGACATTAGGCGAGGGTGGTTGCCACCTTGTGCGACGATTAATACATTACGTAATAAGTCTTTTTCAACCACATACCAAGGGTCGTCATTGCTGTTTTTCAAGCCGCCGATACCTAAACCTTTGCGTTGCCCTAAGGTGTGATACATCAAACCTTGGTGGGTACCAATGACTTCACCTTCAGCGGTTTCTATATCACCAGGTTGTGCAGGTAAATAGGTGCCTAAAAAGTCGGTAAACTTACGCTCACCAATAAAGCAAATACCGGTGCTGTCTTTTTTATCATGGGTGATTAAGCCCATTTCTTTGGCGATATCACGAACTTGATATTTCTCTAACTCGCCCACTGGGAACAAGCTTTTAGCAACTTGCTTGTCACTTAAGGTGTAGAGGAAGTAACTTTGGTCTTTATTGCCGTCAACGCCACGTAGCATTTGGGTGGTGCCGTCTTCGTTATCTCGACGACGCACATAATGGCCCATAGCAATAAAGTCAGCATCAAGAATTTCGTCTGCGAATTCTAAAAATGCTTTGAATTTGATTTCTTTGTTACACATGATATCGGGATTTGGCGTGCGACCCGCTTTGTATTCTTCAAGGAAATGTTCAAATACATTGTCCCAATACTCTGAAGCGAAGTTAACTGTATGCAACTTAATACCGAGTTTGTCACAAACAGCCTGAGCATCTTTTAAATCTTCGGCTGCAAGACAGTATTCATCCGTGTCATCTTCTTCCCAGTTCTTCATAAATAATCCTTCAACCTGATAGCCTTGCTGCATAAGCAGATAAGCTGAAACTGAAGAATCTACACCGCCGGACATACCTACGATGACTTTTTTACCATTTGAATTGGGATTGATTGATGTCATAAAACCTAAAAACCAGTGAATTTACGGATACAAGAGATGATCATGTGGTCGACGTTAGCGCTTTTCAAGTCGCTGTATATATATCGCCAAGTTCTGTTATCAAAATCGGTCATAAAAACCGAAGAAAAACATCACGAAAATCTCAAAAATGTGCGGCGCATATTCTATCATGCATTGTTGTTGTCGGCTATGATCTGCAAGTCACTATTAATCAGTGATAATGGGCTGTGAGCTTTATGTAAAAAGTCTTCTATGGATTTAATCACTAACGGGCTTCTAAGCTGATGTTTCCGCGCTTTAATTTCATCCAGAGTGAACCAATGGCAGGCAAGGATATCTTTATCTAAAGGCTGACAAATTATCAGGTTTTTAGTCTCAGCGGCAAAGGTAAAACGCACGAAGGATAATTGTTCATTCGGGCTAAACTGGTAGACGCCGATAATACCGAGAAGCTCGATATCTAGCCCCGTCTCTTCCTTAACTTCTCTTTTACAAGCTTCTGGTATCGATTCTTGCGCTTCAATATGACCTGCAGGTTGATTAAAGCGAGTTTCACCATCAATGATTTCTTCGACAAATAAAAATTTATTTTGGCAATGGATAACACAAGCGACCGTAGTATTGGGTTTATAACGTTCTTTTGTCATTGAGCTATCCTTTTGTCATTGAGCTAGTCTTTTGTCATTGAACTATTTTTTGGGCTTGGGCTATTCTTTGGGCTTGGGCTTTATTTTAAGCTTAAGCATGGCTTGAAAGCTAAGCTTATGATGGTTATCAATTGTTACTGTGCAAGTGTTTTATATTGGCCATTGGCAATATCATCTAAACTCCATTGGCCTATTTTATAGCGAATTAATCTTAATGTAGGGTGACCAATATGTGCTGTCATTCTTCTAACCTGTCTGTTCCGGCCTTCACAAATTTGGATTTCTAACCAAGTTGTTGGAATGGATTTACGCTCTCTAACTGGGGGAATTCTGTCCCACACCGCTGGTTCATTCATCACAGTCACTTTGGCCGGTAAAGTCATACCATCTTTTAATTCAACACCTTGGCATAACGCATTAATGGCTTGCTCACTGGGTTCACCTTCAACTTGCGCCCAATAAGTTTTAAATGTTTTTTTGTTAGGTTGAGTAATTTGAGCTTGTAATTTACCGTCATTAGTCAGCAATAATAAACCTTCACTGTCTCTATCTAATCTGCCAGCAGCATAAACATCTTTTACTGGGATAAAATCTTTTAATGTTTGTCTTCCTGACTCATCAGTAAATTGACATAGCACATCAAAAGGTTTGTTAAATAACACTATTATTGGATTCTCAACTGCTTTTTTTACAGGGCGTTTAATGGTTTTTCTGGTATTGTTGCTAGACTTTTTGGCTGTTCTGGCAAATGCCGGTTTGCTATTAAATCGTTTTGTTTTGTCATTTGCTGGCATAAATAAGCCTATTTAAGAGCGAAATTAAGTTATTTTGCATAGTTTACTTGGCATTGGGCCTTAGTGGAATTTGAATCTGCGAGATAATGATCTATGATGTTGGCCTAAAAAATGTGATCTGTGCCCACTTTTGTACCCGCAGTCACAGTTAATTTTTCTATTTCATATGGATTTGTGCCGCAGATAAATAGACTTCGACAATTAGATTGAAGCTGTTTTAGGTAGATACTTATTACAATAATAATTTATAAAAACTTTTTATTTCAATAATGTAGGAAAAAGCATGAAAGATAACTCTCCAACGATCATTTATACTGAAACTGATGAAGCACCCGCATTAGCGACGCTTTCATTACTCCCTATCATCCGTACATTTACTAATGCTGCAGGTGTTAAAGTTGAGACCCGAGATATATCTTTATCAGGCCGTGTAATCGCAAACTTTCCTGAAAAGTTAACTGCTGAGCAGAAAATTTCTGACGCATTAACTGAATTAGGTGTTATGGCTGGCACTCCTGAAGCCAATATCATTAAATTACCTAATATCAGTGCCTCAATTCCGCAATTAAAAGCGTGTATTGCAGAACTTCAAACTAAAGGTTATGACATTCCGAATTACCCGGACGAGCCAGCAACAGATGCTGAGCGTGATGTTCAAAGCCGTTACGACAAAATTAAAGGCAGTGCAGTAAACCCTGTATTACGTGAAGGTAACTCTGACCGCCGTGCGCCGACGTCAGTTAAAAACTATGCTAAGAAAAACCCACATTCAATGGGTAAGTGGGCGAGTGATTCAAAGTCTCATGTTGCGCACATGAGCGAAGGCGACTTTTACGGTAGTGAACAGTCAGTCACATTAACTGCTGCTGATACTGTTAATATCGTACTGACCCAAACTGATGGTCAAGAAGTGACACTTAAGCAGGGGCTTCCATTACTTGCAGGTGAAATCATTGATACTGCAGTTATGAGCAATAAAGCGCTGCAAGCATTTTACGAGCGTGAAATTGAAGCTGCTAAATCTGAAGACGTTTTATTATCTCTTCACTTAAAAGCGACAATGATGAAAGTCTCTGATCCAATTTTATTTGGTCATGCTGTTAAGGTCTTCTTTAAAGATGTATTTACTAAGCATCAAGCATTATTTGATGAGCTAGGTGTAGATGTAAACAATGGTTTTGGTGATGTTTACGCTAAAATCGCAGGTTTACCTGAAGCTCAGCGTGCTGAAGTTGAAGCTGACATCGCAGCGGTATACGCAAAGCGTCCAGCACTTGCGATGGTAGATTCTGATAAAGGCATTACTAACCTTCATGTACCGAGTGACATCATTATTGATGCATCGATGCCAGCGGCTATCCGCTCATCAGGTAAAATGTGGGGCCCAGACGGCCAATTAAAAGACACTAAAGCAATGATCCCTGATCGTTGTTACGCGGGTGTTTACCAAGAAACTATTTCTTTCTGTAAAGAAAATGGTGCCTTTAACCCAACGACAATGGGCAGCGTGCCTAACGTTGGCCTAATGGCGCAAAAAGCAGAAGAATACGGCAGCCACGATAAAACATTTGAAATAGCATCAGCAGGTGTTGTTAAAGTGATCAATAGCGCGGGTGATGTGCTAATGAGCCACAATGTTGAAGCGGGTGATATCTTCAGAATGTGTCAGGTGAAAGATGCGCCTATCCGTGACTGGGTTAAACTAGCGGTTAATCGTTCTCGTTTAAGCAACACACCAGCAATCTTCTGGTTAGACAGCAAGCGTGCACATGATGCGCAGCTCATCACTAAAGTAGAATTGTACTTAAAAGATCACGATACAGCTGGTCTTGATTTACAAATTTTAGCACCAGTTGAAGCAACACGAGCGACACTTGCCCGTGTTCATGAAGGTCTAGATACGATTTCAGTCACTGGTAACGTTTTACGTGATTACTTAACTGATTTATTCCCAATTTTAGAACTGGGTACCAGTGCTAAAATGCTATCAATCGTACCACTAATGAATGGCGGTGGCTTATTTGAAACTGGCGCAGGTGGTAGTGCACCTAAGCATGTTCAACAGGTTGAGAAAGAAGGGCATTTACGTTGGGATTCTTTAGGTGAGTTCTTGGCATTAGCGGCTTCATTAGAGCACTTAAGTCAAACTCAGAATAATCCTAAAGCACAGGTATTAGCTGATACGCTTGATACTGCGATTGGACAGTTCTTAGATAGCAATAAGTCTCCTTCACGTCGTGTAGGTGAATTGGATAACCGTGGTAGTCACTTCTATCTTGCTATGTACTGGGCACAAGCTTTATCAGTTCAAACGGCTGACACCTCATTTGCAGCTGAATTTTCTGCATTAGCTGAGTCATTAACCACTAACGAAGCGGAGATTGTTGCTGAACTGAATGGTTCACAAGGCCCAGCTGTCGATTTAGGCGGTTATTTCCGTTTAGATGCAGCAAAAGCTGAAACAGCAATGCGTCCAAGTGCATTATTGAATTCGTTTATTACTGCGTAATTTAATATTTAGCGGTATCGCTTAAGATAAAAACAGAGGCCTTGTGTCTCTGTTTTTTTATTTGGGTTTAAAAATGAGTGATATTAACGTGATGATACAAAGATTTTTGTAACTAAGTTTATCAATATTAAAATAAATGTTGAGTGTTTTTCAGGCAAACAAATCGTTATTGATAATTAATTGGCTAAATAAAAAAGGCAGAGATTAAAATCTCTGCCTTTTTGTATTATAGTTTCACCGACTATTTAGTTGGTGAAATGGCTGAAGCATGCATCCCTTTTGGGCCCTGCTCAGTTTCGAAATCTACCGGTTGGCCCGCTTTTAGCGTTCTATAACCTTCCATTTCGATTGTTGAATAATGCGCAAATACATCTTCGCCACCCTGATCTGGGCAAATAAACCCGAATCCTTTGGCGTTGTTGAACCATTTAACAGTTCCGCTTGCCATACTTCCACTTCCTTCTGTTGTCTACTTACCAGTAAGATAGTAAAACTTATTTTTATCAGCGGTCTCTATTGCCGCCTCAGAACAGAATGAAATTTGTACGAAAAGATGTCAAGTAAAAATTAACAAAATGACAACATTTAATTAATTTAATAATATCAATTGGTCTTGTACCAAACTAGAGGCTAGTATTAACTCATGGGTAGATTAGGCAGCGTAGAGCACACAGAAGAACGTGTTGAATCGGAGCTACAACCACCTTCAATGTACAAAGTCGTGTTAAATAACGATGATTACACTCCGATGGATTTCGTGATAGAAGTGTTACAACGCTTTTTTAATAAGGATGAACAGCAAGCCACCGATATTATGTTGGCTATCCATCACCAAGGTAAGGGAATATGTGGTGTTTACTCGTTTGGCATTGCCGAAACGAAAGTGTTACAAGTAAATCAATTTGCCAAAGAAAACCAACATCCATTACTGTGTTCATTAGAAACCGCATAATGAATTAGTTGATTCTCCGTCGGTAACTCTGCAGTTTATGAGTATTTTTAGGGGGTGCTTATGCTAAACAAAGATCTCGAAGTCACCTTGAACCTAGCGTTTCAACAAGCTAGAGATTCACGTCATGAATATATGACGGTAGAACATTTATTATTAGCATTAATTAATAACCCATCGGCCAAAGAAGCATTATTGGCTTGTGGCGCGGATATTACTCGTCTCCACGAGGAAGTATCTAACTTCATTCAACAAACAACCCCATTGATCGCTGAAACCACAGAAGAACGTGAAACCCAACCAACCTTAGGTTTTCAACGTGTACTTCAACGTGCAGTATTTCATGTGCAATCGTCCGGTCGTAATGAAGTCACTGGCGCAAATGTGTTAGTGGCGATATTCAGTGAGCAAGAGTCACAAGCAGTATATTTACTCCGCCGTTGTGAAATAACCCGTTTAGATGTGGTTAACTTTATTTCTCATGGTTTACCGAAAGATGATGACGACTCTGAAATTAATAACCCGGAAGCTTCAGAGGAAGGCGGTGAAGCTGCTGAAGACAGAAGCTTGTTATCGCAATTTGCTACCGATTTAAATCAACTTTCTAAAGACGGTGTGATTGATCCATTAATTGGTCGTGATGATGAAGTCGAACGTGCGATTCAAACCTTATGTCGTCGTAGAAAGAATAATCCATTACTCGTCGGTGAAGCCGGTGTGGGTAAGACTGCCATTGCTGAAGGCCTCGCGTACCGTATTGTTAACGAACAAGTGCCAGACGTCATCAAAGATGCAACTGTGTATTCATTAGATTTAGGTTCGTTGCTTGCTGGTACTAAATACCGTGGTGATTTTGAGAAACGCTTTAAAGGTTTACTCAAGGAGTTAGGTAAAAATGAACATGCTATTTTGTTCATTGATGAAATCCATACCATTATTGGCGCAGGTGCGGCATCCGGTGGAGTAATGGATGCGTCAAACCTGTTAAAGCCTTTATTGTCTAACGGCTCACTACGCTGCATGGGCTCAACTACGTTCCAGGAATATCAAAGCATTTTTGAGAAAGATCGTGCATTGGCAAGACGTTTCCAAAAAATTGATATTAATGAGCCATCAGTGGCTGAGACGACAAAAATTCTGTTAGGTCTTAAGTCTAAATACGAAGAGCATCATGGTGTGCGTTACACCCAAGCAGCAATTAGTTCAGCAGCGAGCTTATCTGCTAAACATATCAATGATCGTCACTTGCCTGATAAGGCCATCGACGTGATTGATGAAGCTGGTGCTCGAATGGTGATGCTGCCACAAAGTAAACGCAAGAAAACCATCGGCCAACCAGAAATTGAAGCGATAATTGCTAAAATTGCTCGTATACCTGAGAAGTCGGTATCTTCGACTGATAAGGATTTACTTAAAAACCTTGAGCGTAACCTTAAAATGTTGGTGTTTGGCCAAGATAAGGCGATTGAGGGGCTCAGTTCAGCGATTAGGTTATCTCGTAGCGGTTTAGGCGCAGAAAAGAAACCTGTGGGTAGTTTCTTATTTGCTGGCCCAACAGGTGTCGGTAAAACAGAAGTCACCAATCAATTGGCCTCATGCTTAAACATGAAGTTAATTCGTTTCGATATGTCTGAGTACATGGAACGTCATGCGGTTTCACGCCTTATTGGTTCGCCTCCAGGTTATGTGGGTTATGAGCAAGGCGGTTTATTAACTGATGCCGTGATTAAAAATCCTCATTGTGTAGTGTTATTGGATGAAATTGAAAAAGCCCATCCAGATGTCTATAACTTGCTGCTGCAAGTGATGGATCACGGCACACTGACAGATAACAATGGTCGTAAAGCTGATTTTAGAAACGTAACTTTAGTGATGACAACCAATGCGGGTGTGCAAGAAACAATTCGTACATCGATTGGTTTTAAGCAGCAAGATAATAGTCTTAATGCAATGTCAGAAATCAATAAAGTGTTCACCCCAGAGTTTCGTAACCGCTTAGATTCAATCATATGGTTTAATCATTTAGACATGACCATTATTGCGAAAGTGGTTGATAAGTTCTTAATTGAATTACAAGCGCAGTTAGACGAGAAACGAGTAACACTGGAAGTGACTGATGAAGCGCGGACGCTGCTTGCTGAGAAAGGTTACGATAAAAACATGGGCGCTAGACCAATGGCGCGTGTGGTGACTGAACTCATTAAACGTCCATTAGCTGATGAAGTACTTTTCGGTAAGCTTGAAGCTGGCGGTACAGCTAAAGTGGATGTTAAGGACAACGAGATTGTTATTCATTGTGAATGTTTAGAGAAAGTATCGTAATTCGCTAATTAATTTATCGGGTTAATAAAAATGGCTATCTGAAATCAGATAGCCATTTTTTTCGCATCAACGTTAATCTTTAGCCAATAAAAAACCCGACAATTAAGCCGGGTTTTTAAATAGATGAGGCAGTATTAACGTGCGCGGAAGACGATACGACCTTTACTTAAATCGTAAGGAGTCAACTGAACCGTAACTTTATCACCCGTTAAAATACGGATGTAGTTTTTGCGCATTTTGCCAGAAATGTGTGCAATCACAACATGACCATTTTCAAGTTCAACGCGGAACATTGTATTTGGCAAGGTCTCAAGGATTGTGCCCTGCATTTCAATGTTGTCTTCTTTCGCCATTAATTGGTTACCTTTATGCCTTCAAATATAAAAAAATTCGCCGTATCATGCCCCAAAAAGCGCTTGCTGTAAAGGATTGAAACACTATAGCGTGGGTTCTTTTTCAATATGTTGCCATCCATTTGCTGTTAATATTTGATATGGACGATATAAACGTTTGTAATTCATTTTTCTATTTTCATCAATTTGATAGCCCAAATACAAAAATTGTTTAGCTAACTGTTGGGCTAATTCACACTGTATTAAGATCATATAAACCCCTAACGAACGTTTGGCGTAATCAGGGTCAAAATAACTGTAAATCGCAGAGAGACTATTATTCATCGCGTCTGTTACTGCTACACCAATCAACTTATCTTGTAGATAAACCTCGATATAAGTCGCTTCTAACCAAGTACACTTTAAAAAATCATTGAACTGGTCTTCACTTGGCGGATACATAGGGCCATCAGAATGGCGACCAATAATATATCGCTCGTATAACTCGTAATGGGCTTCTGTGACTTGATGAGTGACTTTCCAGTGCAGGTCTTGGTTATTTTTTAAGGTCCTTTTCTGTCTTTTTGATAACTTAAATTCAGGTACTACGACTCGAATGGACTGGCATGCAGAGCAACTCGGACAGCGCGGTTTGTAAATTGAATTTCCGTTGCGCCTAAATCCCATACCTAAAAGCTGCTCAAATAATTGACTATCAAGTTGAGACTCTTGAATGATAAGTAACTGCTCAGTTAATCCTTCGATATAACTGCAATCAAATGGGTGGCTAATGCCAACGCTGACGCTTCTAGAACTCAAAACAGACCTCTTGTGCTATCCATGCATTATTGTCGATGACACTATTTCGTAGTTGCCGAAGCGATAACAGAAAGTCCTCACGAGGGCAGGCTTGTGCGCCAAGATTTTCTAAATGTGGGTTCATTATTTGAGCGTCAATTAACTTAAAACCGTATCGAGAAATATGCTGGTTTAACATGGCAAAGGCCGCTTTGGATGCATTCGTTTGGCGGTGAAACATGGATTCACCACAAAATACACTGCCTACAGCAATGCCATACAAGCCGCCTATAAGTTCGTTACCGTCCCAAACCTCAATTGAATGGGCTTTTCCAAGCCTATGTAGCTGGATATAAGCCTCCTGAATGTCAGATGATATCCATGTGCCTTGTTGTGTGAGTCGTGGCTCTGAACAGGCTTTGATGACATCAGCAAAGGCATGATTGATGGTGTAACGCCACTGTGTTTTACGTAGATATTTTTTCATGCTTTTATTAAGCGGCTGAACTTTTGGTTTGAAAATAGCTCTAGGCTCAGGTGACCACCATAGAATAGGGTCATCATCATTAAACCAAGGGAAAATGCCTTGATAATAAGCTTCAACTAAACGTTGAGGTGATAAGTCACCTCCGATAGCAAGTAAACCATTGGGTTCATCAAGTGCTTGTTGTGGATCAGGAAAGTGCGGAAGATGATTTAAATAAGACAGTGAGTTCACAATTAAGTATATTATTTACTAAACCTTATATATACGTTAGCGGAATTTTGCCTATGTTGAAACTCACAAACAGCTTAGTGATACGATTTAGTGCGCTTTTAATGTTATTAATGGCTACTGTTAGCACGTCAGCGAGTGCAGCTTACGATAGAAACCAAGCTGTACCGGTTGAAAAAGTGGTTTATGGTCAGGTTGAGTCGATAAAACATGTCACTCAAACTCAATTAGTTGAAGATCGTAATCTAGGTTGGAAAACTTTCGGAGGCGCATTAATAGGGGGCGTCGTTGGTCATCAATTTGGCGGCGGTTCTGGCCAAGATGTTGCGACCGTTTTAGGTGCATTACTAGGCGGCGCAGCTGCAAATCAGTACGGTAACTCTACTCGCACACTTGAATATAAGCTCATTGAAATGATGATAAATTTAGATGATGGCACACAAGTGATGGTGATACAGGACTTAGACCCTGGCATGTCATTTGTCGCAGGAGATGAAGTTCGCGTTGTTTATCTTAAAGGTTATGTTCGCGTCGATATCGCCATGTAGCAATCTAGCAATGATTAATGCAATGAATAAAAAAGGAGCCATTGGCTCCTTTTTAGTTTTTATCATATAAGCAAAGATTAGAAGCCGCGTGGCAGAGTATTTTTACCGGCGTTCGCTAATTTTTCGCGCCATAATTCTTTTGGCGTTTTGCCACCAGATTTATTTGCTGTTTTTGCTGCTGGCTTTTTGGCCACTGCTTTTTTTGCAGCAGGCTTAGCCGCTGGTTTTTTAGCTACATCTTGCTTAGCTGCAGGCGCTTCTACTGATTGACCTTGTGTCGCTTCAAGGTGCATTTGCTCAAGATCGCTAAAGCGTAAAGACTTGCCGCCATCAATTTTATACCAACTGCCTTTCTGTTCAATTTCAACAGTTTTTGAAGTTTGCTTTTCAAGAGCAGCTTTTAATTCGGCGATAAGCGCTTCTTTAGTCAAGTTAGACATTTTGAGACCTATTTTTTTGTAATGAATAGTTTATTTAATGTTTTCAACATCCCTTAGGTCTAATTTTAGTGTTTAATGCACCCAAAAGTCCAATTTAAGCCAAAATAGCTTAGCAAATAATCAATCTTAACAAGGGTTTTTCAATAAGTATTGGACTGAGTTACACTATTATTAACAAAAATTTTAGGGTTAGTTTTATGTCATTAACGTCTGTATCTCGCCAACAATTATCCAAATATCTAAATGATTTTCTTAATGTAAAACAATTCAAAGACTATGCGCCAAATGGTCTACAGGTGCAGGGCAGTGACAACATTAAGACTATCGTGACTGGCGTAACAGCCTGCCAAGCACTCATTGAGCAAGCTGCAGCACTCAATGCTGATGCCATTATCGTACATCATGGTTTTTTTTGGAAAAACGAACCTGAAGTGATCACCGGGATGAAATACAATCGAATTAAGGCGTTAATGACCCACGATATTAATTTATTCGGCTATCATTTACCTTTAGATGCCCATCCAACATTAGGTAATAATGCCGAGCTTGCGAATAAATTAGGCTTGGTTGATGTAGAAATTTGTGCCGATATTTCACAAGATTTATTGTGGCAGGGCAAGTTACCGAAACCGTTAAGTGTTTCACAAATGAGTGAGTTACTTACAGAAAAACTCAACAAAACACCATTACACATTGGTGATAAAGAACAATTTATTAGCTCATTAGCTTGGTGTACCGGTGGTGCTCAAGATTATATCGATCATGCGGCATCACTTGGCGTGGATGCTTTCATCAGCGGTGAGGTCTCAGAGCGAACTTTTCACTGTGCAATGGAGCAAGGTATACATTATTTTGCGGCAGGTCATCATGCGACTGAGCAGTTCGGCATACAAGCTTTGGGTGAGCATTTAGCTGAACAATTTGGGTTGACCCATCATTTTATTGATATTGTTAATCCAGTTTAACTTTCTGATATCGCTTAAGGAATAGCATCATGACAGAATATTTTATCCAAGCATTTATTTATTTGTCTGCCGCTGTTATAGCAGTGCCTATAGCGCAGAGAATGGGCTTAGGCTCTGTGCTGGGGTATTTAATTGCTGGGGTGATTATTGGTCCCATTGTGGGGCTGGTCGGCAGTGAAACAAACACCATTCAGCATTTTGCCGAATTTGGTGTTGTGATGATGCTATTTTTAGTTGGTTTAGAACTTGAGCCTAAAATGCTCTGGTCGATGAGGAACCGACTGTTGGGAATGGGGGGCTTACAGGTTGGTTTATCAACCGGTATTGTGATGGCCATTGCGCTGATGTTTGAGTTCCAATGGACTGTCGCATTAACAATCGGCTTAATTTTCTCGCTATCCTCAACGGCCATTGTGCTGCAAACCTTAAATGAAAAAGGTCTAACCAAGACAACGGCAGGTAAGAACGCTTTCTCAGTTTTGTTATTTCAAGATATAGCCGTCATTCCAATGCTGGCATTGATTCCTCTTCTAGCATTACCAGAGCTGGTGGAAGCTGCTCAATCCTCTGTTGCTGCGGCAGCGGAACACCATGATGAACTATCTTTAGTCGCTAACTTACCCGGTGGCTTATACGCCTTGGTGTTAGTGCTTTCAATAGGATTGGTCGTGTTTGGTGGGCACTATTTAAGCCGACCTGTTTTTAGGTTTATTGCCGATTCTGGCGTGCGTGAAATATCCACTGCAGCGGCTTTATTGTTAGTCATTGGTATTGCAACTTTAATGAGTTTAGTTGGCGTGTCGCCTGCGTTAGGCACTTTTCTTGCGGGTGTAGTACTGGCTAATAGTGAGTTCAAACATGAATTAGAAACTCATATCGGCCCATTCAAAGGTTTATTACTCGGTTTGTTTTTTATCACCGTAGGTGCGGGAATAGATTTTGAAATTTTGTGGCAGTACTTAGGTGTTATTCTTGGTGCTACAGCCGCTGTGATGATAGTAAAAGGCTTAGTCTTATTGTTATTGAGTTTTATATTTAGGATTAAAGGCAGTGATAGATGGCTATACACCTTAAGTTTAGCCCAGGCAGGTGAGTTTGGGTTTGTGTTACTCAGCTTTAGCCAGCAAAACCATGTGATTTCAGCAGAAGTCGCACAGCCTTTATCGATTGTCGTGGCTTTATCGATGTTCCTAACCCCTGGATTGTTTATTTTTTATGAAAAAGTAATTTTACCTAAATATCAACAAACATCGAACGATCGCGAGCAAGATCAAGTTGATGAACAAGGCACCGTTATCATTGCTGGGATAGGCCGTTTTGGTCAGATAGTCAATCGACTGTTACTGTCTAATGGGGTTAAGACGGTGGTGTTAGATCATCAAGCGACCCAAGTCGATAATCTACGTAAAGTCAATACTAAAGCCTTTTATGGCGACGCTACGAGACCAGATTTACTTGAGACCGCAGGTGTTGCCACGGCATCAGCATTTGTTGTAGCGATAGATAATCCACAAGCCAGTGTAGAGCTGGTTAAGCACCTAAAACATAAATACCCTAAACTGAAAGTGATTAGCCGAGCATTTGACCGTGGACATGGCCATTTATTACGTCAGGCGGGGGCTGATTACGTTGAGTCAGAGACGTTTCGCTCAGCGTTAAAAGTCGGAGCTGAATCAATGAAAGCGATGGGCTTTTCTGATGAGCTTGTGCAAAGACAAAAGAAGACTTACATGCGAGTTGAGAGTGAAGCTTCTGAAGTGCTTTATAACGAGTGGGCTAATCGTTCAGATGGTGAAAAATTTGGTGGCGATTTTATCAACTTGTTTATTGAATACGAGGAACGTTTAAAAGAGGCTATCGTAGCTGATACTGAAGCGTATAAAAGTCAACGATTCGCCCAAGAACATCCTTGCGACCCAGACAAAGAAAACTGCGGTAAAATAAATAGTAATGACACTGACAAAGACTCAGAAACTAAGTTGATGTCTTAAATTTTATTATTCATAACCCATTAAAAAAGCCGTCAAATGACGGCTTTTTTGTTGTTAATAAGTCAGTTAACTTATTACATCACACGCATACCAGGTTTTGCACCTGCATGTGGCTCTAAAATCCAGATATCTTTTCCACCAGGACCTGCGGCTAATACCATGCCTTCAGATTCACCGAACTTCATTTTACGTGGTGCAAGGTTGGCAACCATTACAGTGTGTTTACCAATCAAGTCTTCTGGTGCATAAGCTGATTTAATTCCTGCAAAGACTTGCTTAGTTTCGCCGCCTAAATCCAGTTCTAATCGAAGTAGTTTATTGGCTTTTTCAATATGTTCAGCTTTAGAAATTAACGCAATGCGTAAATCAATCTTAGCAAAATCATCGAAACTGATTTCTGGTGCTAACGGCTCTTTTTCAAGTTCAGTTTGCACTTGTTCAACTTTTGGCACTTCAGTTTGAGTCACTTGCAGGTTTTCAGTCGATGCATCAATAATGGCTTCAATGCTCTTCATTTCAATGCGTTGCATTAATGCTTTGAATTTTGCGATTTCATGGCCAGCTAGGTCTTGGTCTAAATTATCCCAAGTCAGTGTCACTTGTAAGAAACCTTCAACATTTTCAGCAAGTTTTGGCAGTACTGGTTTTAAGTAAGTGACCAGAATACGGAACAAGTTAAGTGCATTACTACATACTTGATGTGCTTCTTCTTGTTTATCTTCTTGCTTGATTAACTGCCAAGGCGCTGCATCAGCGACATAAGCATTAGCCATATCGGCAAGTGCCATGATTTCGCGCATTGCTTTACCAAACTCTCGAGTTTCGTATAGTTCAGCAATGGTGTCTTGTTTAGCAAGGAAGGCTTCGGTTAACGATGTGTCGTTAATTTTTGCTAACTTGCCATCAAAACGTTTACTGATAAAACCAGCTGTACGAGAAGCTAAGTTAACTAATTTACCGACTAAATCTGAATTTACACGCTGAGCAAAATCTTCAAGATTTAAATCTAAATCATCAACACGGCTATTTAATTTCGCAGCGTAGTAATAACGTAGATACTCAGGGTTTAAGTTATCTAGGTAAGTACGGGCTTTAATAAATGTGCCTTTAGATTTAGACATTTTAGCGCCGTTCACTGTGACATAACCGTGGGCGTAAACACTGTTAGGTTTTCTGATCCCTGCACCATGTAACATTGCTGGCCAGAATAAACCGTGGAAGTTAACGATATCTTTACCAATGAAATGATAAATTTCGGCTTTTGAGTCAATGCTCCAAAAGTCGTCGAAGTTTAAATCATCACGTCTATCACATAAGTTTTTGAATGAACCCATGTAGCCTATTGGTGCATCTAACCATACATAGAAAAATTTACCTGGTTGATCGGGTATTTCAAAACCAAAATAAGGCGCATCACGAGAGATGTCCCATTGTTGTAGACCTTGATCGAACCACTCACGTAATTTATTAGCAATTTCAGGCTGTAATGAGCCAGAAGATAACCATTCTCCAAGCATTGATTCAAATGCTGGTAAATCAAAAAAGAAATGCTCACTATCCTTCATGACAGGTGTAGCACCAGAAACAACCGAATAAGGCTTAATTAAATCAGTGGTGCTATATGTCGCGCCACAGTTATCACAGTTGTCACCATATTGGTCTTCGCTTTTACATTTAGGGCATGTGCCTTTAACGAAGCGGTCTGGTAAAAACATTTCTTTTTCAGGGTCAAATAACTGCGAGATAGTTTTGGTTTTAATATAACCGTTATCTCTTAACTTGATATAAATGTCGCTAGCTAATTCGCGGTTTTCTTCGCTGTGTGTGCTATGGAAATTATCAAATTGAATATTAAAATCAGCGAAATCTTGTTCGTGTTCTTTTTGAACTTGAGCAATCATTTCTTCTGGGGTAATACCCATTTGTTGAGCTTTGAGCATGATTGGCGTGCCATGGGCATCGTCTGCACAAATATAGTGACATTCATGTCCACGAAGTTTTTGGTAGCGAGACCAAATATCAGTTTGAATATACTCAAGCATATGACCTAAATGGATTGGACCATTTGCATACGGGAGGGCACTTGTCACCAGAATTTTACGTTGTGAATTTGTCATTTTGTCTCAACAATCGATTACACTAAATATATGGTCAAGATACTAACCGATCAAAGTGATTATTTCATCAAACAACAACAAAATCGGCTAAATTAGCGCTCATTTTTTTCTAATTCTGGTACACTTGGGCAAATTTTTCGCTGGGAGTTCTGCTTTTGTCTACTTCGCATACAGATTATCAATTAAGTGATGACCTTCTTGGTCCAGTATTGAGTATTTTAGATGCATACCAAGATCCATATTTAGCTGAAGGGCTAGTATCTGCGGGTTGTGTTAACAAACTTGCAATTGAAGGTAAACGCCTTCTACTTGGATTGGTTTATCCTTACCCTTGTATGACGCAATATCGTGATACCGTCATGGATGTGACTAAAAAGTTAGCCGTACTTGATGCTATTGACGAAGTAGAATGTGAAATTGACTTTCAGCCACGTGTTTTTTCAGCTACTGCCTCAGTAGAACCAATCCCTAATATTAAACAAGTTATTGCAGTTGCATCAGGTAAAGGCGGTGTGGGTAAATCTACCACTGCGGTAAATCTTGCATTAGCGTTAAAAGCTGAAGGCGCTGAAGTCGGCATATTAGATGCTGATATTTATGGCCCTTCAATTCCAATGATGCTGGGTTTACAAGGTTTTAAACCGACATCTCCAGACGGCAAAATGATGACTGCTGCGTCTGCTCATGGTATTTCAGCCCAATCTATAGGCTTTATGCTAGGCGATGGTGAAGCTGCGGTTTGGCGCGGTCCTATGGCTGCAGGCGCATTAAATCAGTTGTTAACTGAAACTCAGTGGCCAGAACTGGATTACTTAGTGATTGATTTGCCTCCTGGAACCGGTGACATACAATTAACATTGTCACAGAAGTTTCCAGTAAGTGGCACAGTTGTGGTGACAACACCGCAAGATATCGCACTTGAAGATGCCAAAAAAGGTATCACCATGTTCCAAAAAGTGGATATCCCAGTGTTAGGCATTATTGAAAACATGAGTTTTCATTTATGTCCTGAATGCGGCCATAAAGAACACCCATTTGGCACCCATGGCGGAAGCAAGATTGCTGAGCGATATGAAGTGCCGTTATTGGGCGCATTACCGCTTAATATTAACATTCGTGAGTCAATGGATGAAGGCAACCCAACAGTTGTCAGTAAGCCAGATTCAGAAGTTGCTGCTATTTATCGTGAAATCGCCCGTAAAGTGGGTGCTCAACTTGCGAAGCAGCAAAACAAAAACACCGTTTCAATCAGTATTTCAGACGACGAGTAAGGTTAAGTAATGAATTCTCAGCAATGTGTCATTATTGGTATCGCAGGTGCTTCAGCATCAGGCAAAAGTTTAATTGCCCAAACGATTTTTGAAGAACTTAAGCGTGACCTAGGCACCGACCAAATCGGTGTGATTAATGAAGACGCTTATTACCGTGACCAAAGTCATATGACAATGGAAGACCGTGTTAAAACGAATTATGATCATCCTAAAGCACTGGATCATCAGCTATTAGCTGAACACCTTAAGCAATTAAAGAAAGGTGAGCAGGTAAACATTCCTTGTTATAGCTATAAAGAACATACTCGTATGACTAAAACCCTTGATATGCAACCTAAAAAGGTGATTATCTTAGAAGGGATTTTACTATTAACAGACCCTAAATTACGTGAGCTCATGGATGCGAGTGTATTCATGGATACACCGCTGGATATTTGTTTCTTACGTCGTTTGACGCGTGATGTAGCTGAGCGCGGACGTACGATGGAGTCGGTTATTTCTCAGTACAAAGCCACTGTTCGCCCAATGTTCTTGCAGTTCATTGAGCCATCAAAGCAGCACGCTGATATTATCGTTCCTCGCGGCGGTAAAAACCGTATTGCGACAGATATACTGAAAGCAAGGATCCAACATCTGTTAGCCAGATAAGATAGAGTTAAGCTATAGATAACAAGGATGTGATCTCAGATGTACAAGTTGACGGCTCCATGAGAATTGGAGCCTCATCATATGCTGAGGCCATTTCTGGTATCAGTTTCTCGTTTCGAATTCGCTTTAGTTATTTTTAGCCATTACAGTCTTTAGTGACGATTTGAATTACATTGCATTAGATGCAAATATGATAGTCAATCCACTTAGTTAACTAAATCGCATTTTCAAGATGAGATTAATACAACCTTGAGTTAAGGACGTTATGCAGTCGGTATTTGTGAATGGAAAATCTGATAATACTATTGATGCTCTTGATCGAGGGCTTGCTTATGGCGATGGCGCATTTGCTACCATGCGAGTTGCTGCAGGCGAAATCTTATTCCTTAATACACACCTGCAACGCATAGAACAAACCTGTTTGCGTTTAGGTTTTACTATTTCTCACATCGAGTTATTAGTTTTACGCCTTGAATCACACGCGAAAACGTTAAAGCAAGGCTGTATTAAGTTACTGCTTAGCCGCGGGGTTGGCGGCAGAGGTTATATTGCGCCTACATCCCCTGATATCACAGAGGTTATTTCATTACATCCGCTCCCGGATATTTATGCGCAGTGGCAATCTAAAGGAATCACATTGTCCTTGTCGCCAGTAACGTTAGGTAATCAGCCTTTACTGGCAGGGATGAAACACTTAAATCGTTTAGAGCAAGTGTTAATCAAACAGCAGACATTACCCAAAAACACCGATGACTGGCTTGTACTTGACGCAGATAATTGTTTAGTTGAATCTTCAATGGCAAATATTTTTATTGTTAAGGACAATCAGGTTAAAACACCTGCGATGAGTCAAAACGGGGTGTCTGGCGTCATGCGTGAACATGTTATTGATGCGCTTTTGACAAATGATATTGCAGTAATGGCGACAAAGGTCACTTTGGATGAATTGCTCGATGCGGAACATGTATTTATCACCAACAGCTTATTAGGTTTGGTGAATGTAAACAGCATTAATATAGACTCGATTAATACCCAATTAAGCTCGAGCTATCATTATAAAACCTGGAATATGACCCATACTTTACTCACCCAGCTCAAACTATCATTCTAATAAGTACTGATTATAATAATATGAAAAAAACCATCACTATTATACTGACATCACTAATGACACTGACTACGGTCGCGTGTGTTGTAGGCTTTTGGGGATATCAGCAAATTATCGCTTATCCTAGCCAACTTCTAACAATTGAAAAGCCAGTTGAACTGACTATCGCACAAGGAATGAATGTCACAAAACTTGGGGCTGATCTAGAAAACAAGCAGTTTATTACCGACAGCTGGAAACTCAAATACCTGTTAAAGATTAAGCCTGAATATGCCCATATTCGTACTGGTTTATACCAAATTAACCCAGGTGATAGCATTGATAGCTTGCTAACCAAACTTAATCGTGGTGACGAAATGACCTTCTCTGTTACCTTAATTGAAGGTAAAACGATTAAAGAGTGGCATGAGTCATTAGTGGATTTGCCGCATTTAACATTTGATGAGGAAGTCTTTAATCGCGTGTTGATAAAAAATGGTGATGAGTCGGGTTTACCTGAAGGTAAGTTTTTCCCCGAAACCTATCAATATCAAGCCAATGATTCATTAGAGGCGATATTAGACCGCAGTTATCAAATGATGCAGAAAACCCTTGCTACGGCTTGGGGTGAGCGAGATAAAGATCTTAAATTAACCACACCTTATGAGTTATTGACGATTGCGTCCATTATTGAAAAAGAAACCGGCAAGCCATCTGAGCGTGACTGGGTCGCAGCAGTATTCAACAACCGTTTGAAGCTAGGTATGCGTTTACAAACTGATCCAACAGTGATTTATGGCATGGGAGAACGCTATAACGGTAATATAACCCGCAGTGATTTACGAGAGCATACCGCGTTTAATACTTATCGCATTAATGGTTTACCGCCTACGCCTATCGCCGCACCAAGTAAAGCCGCCATTTTTGCAGCGGCTAAGCCTGCAGATGTTAATTACTTATATTTTGTCTCAAGAAATGATGGAAGCCATGTTTTTTCCGAGACGCTAGCGCAACATAACCGCGCTGTGAATGAATACCAGAGAAATAGAAAATGACCCAAGAACAAGCTAAATTTGTTGTAATTGAAGGCCTAGAAGGCGCTGGTAAATCCAGTGCCATTGAACTGGTTAAACAGATTATCACACAACACACTCAACAAACCCCAGTATGCACGCGTGAGCCAGGTGGAACGCCACTTGCCGAAAAAATGCGTGATTTAGTTAAGGTTGCAGATGAAACCGACCCTCTTTGCGATGAGTCTGAGTGTTTATTGTTTTACGCTGCGAGAGCGCAACTAATTGCTAATGTTATTAAGCCCGCTTTGGCTAATGGTACTTGGGTATTAGGTGACCGTCATAATTTATCATCGCTTGCCTATCAAGGCGGCGGTAGGGGATTAATGCCTTTAGTAAAATCTATCAGTGATATCACTTTAAAAGGCTTTAAACCCGATTTAACCTTATATCTTGATATAGAGCCTAAGCTTGGGCTAGCAAGAGCTGCTAGTCGCGGCGCTTTAGACAGAATTGAAGTGCAACAAATTGAGTTTTTTGAACGTGCTAGAGCGACATTTTTAGCGTTTGCAGCCGAAGATGACTCAATTATTGTTATTGATGCCAGTAAGCCTATTGAACAAGTACACCAACAGATTACGGCTGAGTTAACAGCAAGGCTAGCTTGAAAATGACATATTATTGGGTAAAGGCGAGCGTATAATGCAAGCATTTGGTATACAGCAATTACCGTGGTTGGATGCACCGTTTGAGCGTTTTATTAACGAACGCCATAGCGGCCATAGCGCTCATGCTCAACTGGTGAGTATTGATCAAGGCTTAGGTGGTCATGTTTTGGCAAACGAAATGGCTGAAGCTGCTATGTGTACAGCGCTCACGCCAGTGGGGGCTTGTGGCCAATGTAAGAGCTGCTTGCTATTTAAGGCCGGCACACATCCCGATTGTCATGTTATCAAAGCGGATGGCACGATAATAAAAGTCGACCAAATCCGTGATTTATGCCAAAAGTTAACTGTAACTGCTCAGCAAGGCGGCCAACGAGTTGCTATTATTCTTAATTGTGAGCAGTTTAATTTAGCGTCAGCCAATGCCTTACTGAAAACATTAGAAGAGCCGGGTAATAATATATTAATTATTTTACAAACCGATGTGCCTTCAAGAATATTGGCGACGATTAAAAGTCGTTGTCAGCAAGTGGCATTTCACGCTCCTGATAGAAAACAAGTATATGAGTGGTTAAAAGCCCACCAAATGCTACCTTCAGTGCGTGCTGGCGAGAAGCCCCATGATGTCACTTGGTGTTTAAGTATGATTGGCGGGCCATTAAAGCTTGCTGAAAGCCTCAGTAGTCAGCATTACCAACAGTTGATTCAGTTTCGAACAGATTGGGCGTTAAGCATTAAATCTGGCCATTTGAATGGCAGTTTAATTAAGGTTTCAGAGCATCAAATTGTTGATGCACTTAATGTTTTATATTTGTACTTAAGACAATATGTGTTAAAAAGTAAAGAGCTAGATGCATTAGCTATAAGTAACATTATTGGTTTGTCTTCAAAAGTGGCGCAAATGTGCCAACGGCTAGCAACGATGGCGAGTGTGAATGCTCCGGCATTATGCCAAGATTACATACTCGAATTTAGACAACTTATTCATATTAAATAATAGACTGAGATTATGACCGATCTTGTTGTAAATTTTGATACTCTGCACCAGTTGTACAGAGCTTATATGCCTTTTATTAAGCCTGCGGGTTTATTTATTTCAACAACAGAAAGCCACTTTTTAGGCCAAGAGTTGTCGATATCGTATAAGTTACCTGGAACATCACAAATGACTGACTTTAAAGGTGTGGTGGTTTGGATTAACCCATTAGGCGCTTCTGGTGGCAGACCTGCAGGGATAGGGGTTAAAATTAAAACCGATCCTGAAAGTCATAAACATCACATTGAAAAGTTACTTTCGAGCGAACTTTCTTCAAGTGATTTGACCTGCACAATGTAGCTAGGTATTCTTGCTGGCTTATTTTAGCTTTTGATAGAATTCCCATGTTAATCGACTCTCATTGCCACTTAGACCGTTTAAAAGCGGCACCTGATCAACCTAGTTTACAAGCCATTATTGATGGTGCTAAATCTCGTGGCGTAGATTACCTACTGTGCGTCAATGTGCGTCAGCAAGGTTTCGAATCTATGCGCGAAAAAATGGCGCAATTTGATAATGTCTTCCTTTCTTCTGGTGTTCACCCTTTAGATGTTCAAGACGGTTTAAATGTTGAAGAAATCAAACAATTTGCCACTGATAAAAAAGTGGTAGCAATTGGTGAAACTGGTCTTGATTATTTTTACGCCCCAGAAACTAAAACACTTCAACAGCAATGTTTTGAACAACAAATTGCATTAGCTGTTGATGTGAATAAACCCTTGATCGTTCATACCCGAGATGCACGTGAAGATACCATTGCCATGTTAAAAGCAGGCAATGCGGATAAAGTGGGTGGCGTATTACACTGTTTTACTGAAAATTGGGAAATGGCAAAAGCGGCGATTGATTTAGGTTTTTATATTTCAGTTTCAGGTATTGTCACTTTTAAAAATGCAGGTGAACTTCGAAGTGTTATTCGCCAAGTCCCACAAGATAGGCTATTGGTAGAAACAGATTCGCCTTATTTAGCACCTGTTCCACATCGCGGCAAAGAAAATCAACCGGCTTATGTTCGCGATGTCGCAGAGTTTGTCGCTGAGCTACGTGGTGAAAAATATGAAGATTTAGCTCATTACACCTCGGAAAACTTCTTCAACCTATTCACCGATGCTGCCAAATTAATTGGCCGATAGAGTTATTTTTAGCGACAAGATTCTAACGACATTCGTTAATCATTAGGTTTGCTCTATTAAACTACAGGCAAAAAAAAGACCCAAAACTATCCAATTGTTCTGGGTCTAGGGGAATGGCTCTTATTGAAAAGAGCCTTGCGCTACTGTTGAGAGTTGTCTCTCAGTAAACCGTTATGAGAATAAGCCGTTATTCCCGCTTATTCCCAACATTCAATTCTTGCTACAAAAGTCTTTAATTAAACACGTCTGAGTAAATTATAGTTGTGTATTTCTATATTGCACAATTAATGCGCTATAAATGAATGTTTAACGTATATAAATCGTCATATTTAACTAATAATGCTTAAATCACTAGCGAAATGAGTCTATTAAAGCTGTTTAACTTTTGGATGATTTTAACTTTAATGCTCACTTTAACGCCTAATTTTAGACTGATTCGATTTTATCTTTGACCAACTCTCTCGGTAAATTATTCTTCAGGCGGTGACCTAAGTGTTTTACTACGCCCAATGGTTTGTGATGAAAGCTTACTATCATTTCACCAGCAGGGGTTATATCTAAGCCGTTAACTTCATTGGTTGGAATATCGCGTCCCATCAAAAACTCAATAGCTTGCTGACGATTAAGCTCAATAACGCTATCTTGATTTTCAATAAAGTCACTTAAGGCGATAATGGCTTCATGTTTAGCTTTAAAACCTTTTTTCATTACGTCAGCCAGTTTAAATCCAATGCGTTGAAAACGCATTAAGCCGATAAAATGGCTGAATTGTTCTGGAAATAACCAATATTCATCGTCGCGGATCATAACGTTATATTGCTTAGGTAAGCTGATGTTGAAGCTCTGACTAAAATACTCAGAAACGGCTAGGGTCTGCGTTGGGTTAGCAGAAACAAACGGGAAGTTTCGCTGTTGTTTGGGGCTTTTCTTCAAGCGAGGTACAGATGCGGTCTTGATGATTTTAGCGACAAAGAAGCCTTCACTGTCAAATATTTGTGGCCAAACATGTAGAAAACCTTCTTCTGTACAGGCTTGCTCAGCGCCTGCGAATAAGTTATTTAATGAGGCGAATTTCACTGCTTCGGGGTATTGCTGCTGAATATAGTGACAAATTTGCTGGTTTTCAATTTGGCTTAGTGTACAAGTTGAATAAACTAAAGCGCCACCGGGCTTTAATGCTAAAAAGGCTGATTCAATGAGTTGTTTCTGGGTTTCTGCAATGTCTGTGACATCGTCGAGTTGCCAATTTTTCAATGCATTTACATCTTTGCGTACTGTGCCTTCACCACCACAGGGGGCATCTAGCAAAATGGCATCAAACTTTTCGTAAAGGTATTCACCGAATACCTTGCCGTCAAAATGGGTTAATGCTGTTTGACGGACCCCCATGCGTTGTACATTGGCATGCAGAATTTTAACGCGGCTAGATGAGTATTCATTGGCTATCAGTAAGCCTTTGTTGTTCATTAATGCGGCAAGTTGGGTTGTTTTAGATCCAGGAGCGGAAGCAACATCTAAAACAATATCCGCTTGATAAGTTTCATTGGTGCCTAAATCGTTAAATAATGCTTCTGGCGGTAACATTGAACTGGCTTCTTGAATATAAAAAAGCCCTTGAATATGTTCTACACAATTGCCAGGTTGTTGGTTTTCGTTATGGGTTATCCAAAAACCTTCTTTACACCATGGAATAGGTTCAAATTCCCAGCCTTTTGAATACATAACCTGTTTAAAGTCGGCTATTGAAATCTTTAGCGTATTAATGCGTATAGATTTTCTTAAAGGGCGATGACAAGCTGCAACAAACTCTTCCATATCAAGATGTTTTGGAAGTTCTGCGGCAATGTGGGTGAGGTAATCTGGATTAATTTGAGCCATAGTAAAATATTTCGATAAAACAACTGTGTAATAATGAAATAGATTATATCATGCATTAACAAGAGTTAGGTTATCTCCGTGGACTAAGCATCAGTTCTAAACGGGTTAGCATTGGTCATAATGATGGAGTATTAAGTGCTGAATCGAGTTTGGTTATTGTTCTTTATAACGGCAGCTATTGCCATCATTGTGCAACTATTTAATGGCCATGTTGAAGTGCTGGGTGACTCAGTCAATGCGATCTTTAGTAGTGCGAAACTTGCTGCTGAGATTTCAATTGGACTCATTGGTGTGTTGGCGCTCTGGATGGGCTTGATGCAAGTGGGTGAGAAGGCGGGTGTTGTAGCGGTGTTTGCACGATTGTTCGAGCCGTTATTATCCAAGTTGATGCCTGAAGTGCCAAGAGGACACCCAGCTTATGGCAGTATGTCGATGAACTTAACTGCAAATATGCTTGGGCTTGATAATGCTGCAACTCCACTCGGCCTTAAGGCGATGCATGACTTACAGAGTTTAAACCCCGAAAAAAGCGTTGCGACCAATGCGCAAATTTTGTTCTTAGTACTCAATACTTCTTCTGTAACATTAGTGCCTGTAACAGTATTTTTATATCGCGCTCAACAAGGCGCAGCTGCCCCCGCAGATGTTTTCTTACCCATTTTACTTGCCACAGTTGCATCAACTTTAGTGGGGCTGTCAGTTGTAGCTATTGTGCAACGTATCTCTTTATTAAATAGTGTTGTGCTTGCTTACGGTGCAACCTTAATCAGTGTGCTTATTGCCAGTGTATTTTATTTAATGACTTTATCAGTTGAGGCTATTGGCACTTTATCTACCGCCTTAGGTAACGGTATTTTACTGGTGCTAATTTTAAGTTTTATACTGATTGCTGGTTATAGAAAGGTTGCCATATATGATGAGTTTGTAGAAGGCGCTAAAGGCGGCTTTTCCCAAGCTATTATGCTGATCCCTTATTTATTGGCGATGTTATTGGCAATAGGGTTATTAAGGGCTTCAGGCGCGTTAGATTTCGCTTTACAGGGTTTATCAAGCTTAGTGACCTTATTCGGCTTTGATAACCGATTTGTTGATGCGATGCCGACAGCATTAATGAAACCTTTTAGTGGCTCAGGAGCAAGAGCAATGATGCTTGAAACGATGGACCACCATGGTGTTGATTCATTTGCTGGCCGATTATCAGCTATTTTTCAAGGCAGCACAGAAACTACATTTTATGTTCTCGCGGTATATTTTGGCTCTGTTGGCATTCGAAATAGTCGCCATGCGCTTGGCTGTGGTTTAGCTGCTGATGTCGGCGGTATCATGGCTGCGATTGGGGTTTGTTACTGGTTTTACGGATAAAGACTTAAAGGAGCCATAAGGGTAGAGTCATCATATCTGCTGACTCATATTACATTTGCTCAATAAAAAAGTCGGCATATGCCGACTTTTTTGGATTGCACATTTTATGGCTTTACCTGTTCAGGCTGCCATCTGCGCCATTCTTCTTTCATCTTGTTATAAAGATCAAAACGGCTATTATCTGATAGTTTATTCTGCTCTGAAGTCACATCCTCAGTAACAACTGATATACCACCTGACAGTAATGTTTCTAGTGAACCCGTTTCAATTTGCGCACCAGAGAAAATACCCACTTCTAATTTAATACCAGAAGCATCCCAAAAACGACTGCTTTGGTTTACTAGGTGGGTGTATTGCTTTTCAATGTGTGAATACATTAAGACTTTGTTGCCGTTATCCGACAATGTATAACCATCAACTTGACCGATTGAAATACCTCTAAAGAATATTGGCGTGCCCACTTTTATCGAGCCAAGTTGGCTATCTTCAAGTATGAGCGTTAAAGCATCATCTTCAATGTCAGCATCATAACGAGCTGATAAATGAGCCTCAAAAGTATCTATAGCATCGCTGACTTTACCGGGTATCACACCGATATACGGACCCGTTATCAAGGTTTCAGGCGCTTTAATGCCTGCTAATGAAATTTGCGCATCGACAATAAAGTATTCTGTATCAGCTTTAGTGAAGTGACCTGCATACTCTCCATATAAATAAGCGCTTGCCGTTAATGTATCAAGATCTTGGTTAAGCTTTACTTGCTGAACGACACCAATCTGATGCCCTTGATATCGAATCGCGGCTTTAGCTGCTACTTTTGCTTCAGCAGGTAAAACTAACGTAATCGTTTGCGCTTGTTTCAAGGCTAGCTCTTTTGAATCGTATAATCTTTGTTGATTTCCGATTAGCTCATCACTTAACAGCCCTAAACTTAAACTGCCTTTTAGCGCCCCTTCAAGTGGTGCCACATTCACTTCAACACCGGATAAACTCGCATTAATACTGGCAGCATCATTGCGCCAGAAGACACTATTATCTCGTATTAGCTGACTAAATTTATTTTGAATCGCGAGGCTAATAGAAAACTGGTCTGTTTTATTATTCCAATTAACTTCAGTTACTTTACCGATTTGCATTTTTTTATAATAAATCGGTGAGCCGTCTGAAAGGCCTGCGCCATCGATACTGTCAAGGGTTAGCGTGGTGACACTATTTTTACTTAATGTCGCAGTAGCATGATCTGTTGAACGGTAAAGTGCAAATTGGCTATTTGCTCTTACTAACGCTTTGGTTTTGCCTCTGACTAATGAAACTGCACCGGCTATAACAGTGTTTAAGTCACGGGTGGTCACACTAACACCATCGAGTGAAGCATCTATGGTTAATGCTGATTCAGACACAAAATGACTATCGGTAGTGATAAGACCTTTATATTCAGGCAGGATCTCTACCTGGTACTCAACGCCACTAAAATCTTTAGTAAAGGTCACTCGAGTGATCTCACCAATTGGCATTTGTTTGTATCGAACTTCAGCTCCTGCAGTGAGACCACTATGCTCATCAGAGCTGAGCTGGATCTTGAGTTTACTGTCATTCAATAAGTCTGGTGATTGCTTAAGTAATGTAAATTTCTCAGGTAATGTTTCGTCAGATACACCAGGAAGTACATTAACGACGCTACCTGTCAGTAAGCGACTAACATGCTTAACTCCATCCATTGAAATATCAGCACCCGCTACCCAAAACTGACTATCAGCATTTAAAAGGTGTTGATATTCAATATCAAACTTAGCTGAAAACTTAACGCCATTTTCAGTCAGTTGAGTTTGATGAACCTTACCGACTTCAATACCGCGATATACCAGTGCAGAGCCTTGGTTAATCTCATCGGCATTATCTGCTGTTAATACAAACTCAACCCCTTTTACAGCGCTTTCTTCATCTGGATATAAAACGTAATTATCGCCGGTGATTGCTTTGTCCGCTTTAGTATCAGAGTTAAAACTAATCCCGCCAGCGAGCAATGACGCTAAACTTTCAGTATTTACTTTTATACCAGAAAGTGAGGCATCAATTTTAAGTCCTGACACATTCCAAAATTGCGAATTCTGGTTAACAAGGTGAGCATACTGCTGCTCAATAAACGTGCTAATGATAATAGTGTCACTGTCTATCAAACGATAATTAACGACTTTACCGACAGGTACTTGGCGGTAAAACACTAAAGAGCCTACATCTAATGAACCTAAAGTTGGGGTCGTTAGCTTAACAACGATACCTTCTTCTTCATTGGGGATCATTGACGGGGCTTCAGTGGATGCAATGAACTCAGATGTTGAACTACCATCACCCGGTTCAATCGCAATATAATTTCCTGAAAATAGGGTATCTAACCCTTCAATTCCCGTAATACTGGCTTTTGGCGTAACCAGCCAAAAAAGGGTGTTCTTATTTAGGAAAGGATCAGAGCGATAATCCATCACAATTTTGACATTTACCCCTGATAAGTCCTTATCAAGGCTGATGTCAGTGACTTTACCAACAGTTAATCCTTGGTATTTTACTAAGGTTTTACCAACATCAATACCAATGGCACTGGGGAAATGAACTTGTATTTCAATTCCTGACTCTTTGATACTTTTCACTCCAAGCCAAGCTCCCAGTACGAGAGCCACAATTGGCAGTAACCAAATTGGAGAGAAGAGTTTCTTTTTAACGACTTTTGGTGATTCAATTCGTGTCATTGTTTTTTTCCAAGCGATCCCAAAGTAAACGTGTATCAAGTACCTTTGCAGCTAACTGGGTCAATAAAATGACCAGCGCGAAGGCTGTTGCTGCAGGTGCAGGTTTTGCATCAAGAAGTTGTCCCATATTCACTACTGCCACTGTTAAAGCAATAACGAATAAATCAAGCATAGACCATCGACCAATCCACTCAATAATATGAAATCCCACCATGAGCTTCTTTTTTGAAACGGGCAGATTAAAACTGATTGCTGACAAATATATCGCCAAGCCTACAATCTTTAACCATGGCACTAAAATACTGGCGGTAAAGACGATAATCGCGATTGGGATCATGTCTGAATGAACCAAATGTACAATGCCAGTAAAAATCGTGTCGTAGGTCACTTTGCCTTGGTTAGTTAGCATTGTGATTGGGTAAATATTAGCGGGTATTAATAATATGGCGGCGGTAATTAGTAATGCCCAGCTTTGTTGTAGGCTTTGATAATTGCGCGGCTGAATTTTAGAATGGCAACGGCTACAATGCCCTTGGTCGATAGGGTTAATATTGCGACATGTACCGCAAAGCGTCATGCCAATATCTTTACCTTGTTGGCCAAGATTGGATTTGTTAGTGGCGTTATCTTCTTGCAACATCTTTGTCTCAGTACTTGTAGACTCAGTACACGTTGACGCTTGAGTCGTTGAGTGTGAAGTATTATTCGTCATGAACCATTCTCCACATATGTTCTAAGTTATATTCTCGCTGTAAGAACAGGATAACCAAAAATAACATCCCAAAACAAAAAGTGCCCATGCCTAAATAGATATCTGAAAAGTCAGATAAATTGAATGCTGCGACTAAAAAAGAAATGACATAGATTTCTAACATTGTTAATTGAGAAAGTACGCCATGGTTTTTCAGCAATTTACGATATGTTTGTTGCCAAAAAGCAGAATGAAGTCGGCGCTTTACAATGATAATTTGCAGCAATATCGACAATATAAGTAATCCTGGAGCGACGACCGCTGCAGCGATAACGGCGACAGCAACAATCCAGTAACCCTGAACCCAAACAGCAAATGCACTTTCATAAACTGTGGTTGCTCGAATACTGCCTAAAAAATGTATTTCAAGCACGGGAAGAAAATTAGCAGGGATATAAAACAGAATGGCTGCAATACATAGAGCAAGCATGCCATTTAAAGAGCAATATGGCACATCATACAGTGCCGTATGACAACGTGGACATAATGCACGAACATTAGAGGGCAAAGCACGGCGCTGCACAGCTAAATCACAAGAGCGGCACAATATAATAGTGTCTTGATCTAAATTTTTGGGCATATAAAAGCTAAAACCATCCATTTAGTAAATATGAGCAGCGAAACAATGATCCAAGTTGAGACATATTATAGCCACTTATTGTGACTAATTATGACCACTATCTGAGTTTATTCATCATGATTCGAGTTACAATGAAATGAGATAATACCAGAATAATCAGAATACTTGCATCAGAAGTTAGTTCTATGACACTCTATGCACTGTATATAAAAACAGTAGGAGGTTAATCATGGCGGTAATTACAAAGTTTGTCGTGGTCAGAGAAGGGGTGGAAAAGATGACGTTCACATCTAAAAAAGAAGCCGATGCCTATGACAAAATGCTCGATATTGCGGATAACTTAGTTCCTTTTATTACTAGCGCTGAGTTAAAAATTGACGAAAATAGTGTAGAGAAACTTGCTTTTTATCTTGCATCTAATAAAGATGAACTCGCAAATCTACTCAAAGGCGTCGTAAAAGCTAAGCCTGCAGTTAAACCTGCAGCCAAAAAAGCACCCAAAAAAGCGGCAGCAGAATAAAAGAATAGTTAGGAAGTAAAATGAAAGCTGAAATGTATGACACCTTGAACAGACAAGTGTTGGCCTTAATGGAAGGCGAAGACGACTTAATTGCTGGTATGGCAAATTTCTCAGCCTTATTAAATGACAATTTGGATGATATCAATTGGGTTGGCTTTTATATTAAGCGCAACGACCAATTAGTGTTAGGACCATTTCAAGGAAAAGTTGCTTGTACACGCATTGTGATTGGCAAAGGTGTATGTGGCACAGCTGCAGCCTTAGATGAAACTCAACTTGTTGAAGATGTCCACCAATTTGAAGGTCATATTGCTTGCGATGCAGCCAGTAATTCGGAAATTGTAGTGCCAGTTCATGACGGGAAAAATGTCATAGCTGTGTTAGATATTGATAGTCCTTCTTTGAATCGTTTTGATAAAGATGATCAAAAAGGCTTAGAAATCTTAGTTAAAAGCTTCGAATCTTGCTTATTTGCTTAATTTGCGAACAAATAAGCTAAATTGCAGGTCGCAATCGCTGACATGGGCTTTATAATACTGAGCTGCACGCATTACTATGTTTAAAATTTATTTACTGTAAATATGCAGGCAAGTAAGTTAATTTGTTAGGGCATGTTTCAATTGCTTTAGCAATCATGTAGGAAATGCTAATTTGAACGTTAAGCAAGACTCTGTTTAACGAAAGATAAACGACTGTAACTAGCTAAGATAGCTATAAACCAGTCCCCTTATATAACGTGGAAGTAAAAATGGAATCAACAGACAAGTTGACCGACACCAACGCAGTTTTAGCGTATTTATATGAAACATTTCCTTTATGCTTTATTGCAGAAGGTGAAACTAAGCCATTAAAAATTGGGTTGTTTCAAGATTTAGCTGAAAGGTTGGCTGATGATTCTAAAGTAAGTAAAACACAACTGCGTGTTGCACTTAGACGTTATACAAGTAGCTGGCGCTACCTTAAAGGTGTTAAAGCCGGCGTTCAACGTATTGATCTTGACGGACAAGACTGTGGCGAACTTGAGCAAGAGCATATCGATCATGCTCAGCAGACTTTAAAAGAAGGTCAAGAAAAAGCCAAGGCTAAGCGTCAAGCACAAGCTGCTAAAGCAAATCCTAAGAAGCCAGCTAAAAAAGCACCTTCTTCAAAAGCAGCTCCTGTTAAGAAAGACCGCCCAGCTAAGCCTAAAAAGCCTGCTGCACCAAAAGTTAATTATGTCCCTGCAAAATTTGACGAGCTTAAACAAAAACAACGTGTTAGTGTCAAGTTAGGACAAAATCCTGTCGCTGGCGTTATCACTGATATCAAGAAAGAAGATGTCCATGTACAGCTTGATTCTGGTTTAGTCGTTAAAGTACGTGCAGAGCATATTTTATTATCGTGATCATTTAAGGAGTAACTTGTTGATGCGAAAACTCACTTTGGCTGCGTCGATTGCCACTTTATTTGTCGGTTTTTCGGCTTGGGCAATTTCACCAACTATTCAAATCAACGAGTTACCTAAACTTGAGCAAGAGCCTCAACACAAGGTTGCGAGTAAGAGGGTAACGAATTTATTCACACGCTCTCATTACCATCGCTTTGAACTTGATGATGCTTTTTCTGAGTTGATTTATGATCGTTATCTGCAACAGCTAGATTTCAGACGTAATGTGCTTACACAAGCAGATGTTGATAGCTTTAAACAATATCAACATCTGTTTGACGATATGGTCAAAACAGGCAATATCGAACCTGCTTTCACTATGTTCTCTTTATTGCAACAACGTCGCTATGAACGTTTTGCTTACGCACTGACTTTATTAGACAAAGAATTCGACTTCACAGAAGCCGATGATGCCTATGAGTTTGACCGCGAAGAAGCTACATGGCCAAAAGATGAAGCAGAATTAAATGAACTTTGGCGCCAACGTGTCAAATACGATGCATTAAATTTAAAACTTGCTGATAAAGACTGGGAAGAAACAGTCGAAATTCTTGGCAAGCGTTACAACAATGCCATCAAACGTTTAAGTCAAACTCACAGTGAAGATGTGTTCCAAGGTGTTATGAATGCCTTTGCACGCACTGTTGAACCTCATACAAGTTATCTCTCTCCACGTAATGCTGAACGTTTCCAAATGGAAATGAACCTAAGCCTTGAAGGTATTGGTGCAGTGTTGCAAATGGATGATGATTACACGGTAATTAAAAGCTTAGTTGCTGGTGGTCCTGCCGCGAGCAGTGAAAAACTATCTCCAGAAGACAAAATTATTGGTGTCGGTCAAAAAGACGAAGAGATAGTCGATGTCATCGGGTGGCGATTAGATGATGTTGTTGAATTAATTAAAGGCCCTAAAGGCAGTGAAGTTAATCTTCAAATTTTGCCTAACAAAGGTGGCGCAAACGCGAAAGCATTTGAAGTGACGATTGTTCGTGACAAAATTCGCTTAGAAGATCGCGCTGCAACCTCTAAAGTTGTTGAGCCTACTGAAGGCGAATACGCTAACCGTAAAGTCGGTGTTATTCAAATTCCGGGTTTTTACATGAACTTATCCGTTGATGTAGAAAAAGAAATTGCTAAATTAAAAGAAGATAACGTTGAAGGTATTATCATTGATTTACGTGGTAATGGCGGCGGTGCATTAACCGAAGCGACATTACTGACTGGTTTATTCATTGATATGGGACCAGTGGTTCAAATCCGTGATGCTAATGGCCGAGTTACTCAAAACCGTGATAATGACGGTAAAAGTGCCTATAGCGGACCATTAACAGTTATGGTTGATCGCTACAGTGCCTCAGCATCAGAGATTTTTGCTGCAGCGCTTCAGGATTATGATCGTGCATTGATTGTAGGTGAGGCGAGCTTTGGTAAAGGTACAGTTCAGCAGCATAAAAGCTTAGGTCGCATTTATGATATGTACGAAAAACCTATTGGGCATGTACAGTACACCATTGCTAAGTTTTACCGTATTAATGGCGGTAGTACACAGTTAAAAGGGGTTACTCCAGATATCAATTTCCCTAGTGCACTTGAGCCTGGTGAATATGGTGAATCTGAAGAGAAGAACGCATTACCATGGGATAAAGTTCCGGTAGCGCAATACGGTACTTTAGGTAATATCTACCCTGAATTGGTATCTAAACTTGATACCAAGCATCAGCAGCGTATCAAAACCGATGTAGAATTTGGTTATATCTTTGATGATATTGCTGAATTTAAAAAGCATCATGATGATAAAACGATTTCATTAGTGGAAAGTGAGCGCATTGCTTCTCGTGAAGAAGATGAAAAGCGTATTCTTGACCGCACTAATGAGCGTCGTGTTAAAAATGGTCTTGAGCCTTTAGCATCACTTGATGAAGAAGATGAAGAAGCCACTGAAACTGATGCAGAATCAACAGAAGTTGCTGAAAACGAAACGGCAGATGCTGAAGAGTCTGAAGAAGACGAATTAGAAGTACCGGATGCGTTTTTAGAAGAAACAGCATTAATCACCCTAGACATGGTTGATGCTAAAAAATCTGCAGTGAAATAAACGCTATTTCATTGTCAAAAAACGCGCTTTTAGCGCGTTTTTTATTATGTAAATTTTATGCCCGTTAAATGCTAAGTGTTATTCAAGGATTATTTATGACTCAAGCTCAAGCAAAACATTTAAAAGACTATCAAGCACCGACTTTCACTATTAGTCACATCGAGTTAGATTTTAATTTAAAGGGTTCAGACACTGAAGTTATTGCGATAAGCAAAATACAAAGGGTAGGCGAGCACAGCGAAGCATTGGTGCTAGTAGGCGAGCAAATTAATTTAGTGTCTGTGCATATCAATGGCGAGCCAGCTGATTACCAAGAAAAAGATAACCAATTATCTATCAGCACCTCTTTAAATGATTTTGAGTTAATGCTCGTTACTAAGCAAGATCCTGAAGCAAACTCAAGCCTAGAAGGCTTATATATGTCTGATGGCGCTTACTGTACCCAATGTGAAGCTGAAGGCTTCAGAAGGATCACTTACTTCCTTGACCGTCCTGATGTTTTAGCTATCTATACGGTAAGAATCGAAGCTGACAAAGCGGCATTCCCGTTTTTATTAAGCAATGGTAATTTGGTTGAAAAGGGCGATGTGAGTGAATCTCGTCAATTTGTGCGTTGGGAAGATCCATTCCCAAAACCTAGCTATTTATTTGCCCTTGTAGCAGGAGACTTCGATTTACTTGAAGATAAGTTTATTACTCGTAGTGGCCGAGAGGTAAAACTGCAAGTATTTGTAGATAAAGGAAACTTGCATAAAGCTGACCATGCAATGGTGTCGTTACAAAAATCGATGGAATGGGATGAAAGCCGTTTTGATTTAGAATACGACCTCGATATTTATATGATTGTTGCCGTTGATTTTTTCAATATGGGCGCGATGGAAAATAAAGGCTTAAACGTGTTTAACACTAAATACGTATTAGCTGATACTGCCAGTGCGACAGATGAAGATTATCATGGTATTGAATCGGTTGTTGGCCATGAGTATTTCCATAACTGGACCGGTAACCGTGTGACGTGTCGTGACTGGTTCCAGTTAAGCTTAAAAGAAGGCTTAACGGTATTTAGAGATCAAGAGTTCAGTTCAGATTTAGGCTCTCGTGCTGTCAATCGTATTCAAGCCATTCGCGTCATGAAGAATCAACAGTTCGCTGAAGATGCAGGCCCTATGTCGCATCCAATTCGTCCTGAATCTGTTATTGAAATGAATAACTTCTATACCGTGACTGTTTATAACAAAGGCGCTGAAGTTATTCGGATGATGCATACCATATTAGGTGAGCAAAATTTCCAGTTAGGGATGAAATGTTATTTTGAACGCCATGATGGCCAAGCGGTAACTTGTGATGATTTCGTCAATGCAATGGAAACGGCGAGTGGTATCGACTTAACCTTATTCAGAAATTGGTACAGCCAAGCCGGTACCCCTGTGGTGACTGTGGTTGATCAATATGATGCAGATAACAAGCAGTACCAGTTAACTGTCAGTCAATCGGTTACTTCTCAAGGAGTGAAAGGAAACCCTCTGCATATTCCATTCAGCCTTGAGCTATTGAATTCTGCTGGTCAACCTTTAACAAACCAAGTGCTTGATGTGAAAGAAGCTGAACAGACATTTGTATTTGATAATATTGACGCAATGCCAGTGCCTTCTTTACTGCAAGATTTTTCAGCACCAGTTCGCTTAGATTATGAATTTAATGTTGACCAACTTGTACATCTAACACGTTTTGCATCAAGCGAAGTAGCACGTTGGGAAGCTTCTGTTGGTTTATTCAGCCAAGCTGTTTGGCAAAATGTCGCCAGTTTAGTTGCTAAAGAGGCAATGCATCTCGATGCTAGAGTGATTGAAGCAATAAGAGGCATTATTCTAGATGAAAGCTTAGACAAAGCGTTAGTGGCAGAAATACTGGCATTCCCGAGTGCGGCTGCTTTAATTGAACAGGTTGAAACTGTCGACTTAGATGCTTTACAAGCTGCTAGAGAATTTGTTATCGATGAACTTGCTGAAGCCTGTTTAGATGAGTTAGTGACGCGTTATCGTTCATTGATTAAGGAAGATAATGCAGCTTCGCGAGCCTTTAAGAATATCTGTTTAGTATTGTTATCGCGTGTGTCATCAGAATATGAAGGCTTAGTGACTGAGCAATATCATGCAGCTACGAATATGACCGATAGCCTAGCTGCACTTAAAGCTGCGGTTTCAGGTCAGTTAACTTGTCAACAAACGTTGATGGCAGACTTTGAGCAAAAGTGGGTTTCAACGCCACTGGTTATGGATAAATGGTTTAGTTTACAAGCTTCACAAAACACGCCTGAAGTCTTAACAAAAATCAAAGCACTCACTGAACATGAAAGTTTTAGCTTTAACAATCCAAATAGAGTGCGTTCGTTAATTGGCTTCTTTGTCGCTGCAAATACTTACCAGTTCCATGATGCGAGCGGCAGTGGTTACGAATACTTAACGGATATCTTGGTTAAACTGAATGAGTTGAACCCGCAAATTGCTGCCAGAATGATCACACCACTTATTCAGTTCAGTAAATTTGATGATGGCCGCCAACAAAAAATGAAAGCCTGTTTATTACGATTAAAAGCGCTACCTAACCTATCGAAAGATTTGTTTGAGAAAGTAGAAAAGGCGTTAGAACACGCTTAATCTAAAATTGGGTGACGGTTTATCATTTTAAATGCTAGATCGTTGCCTATCATTATTTCACTCTATAATTTGTAGTAATTGAGTTATGCAATTTATATTTTCAATGTACATCAGTTTTAAAGATTTTCTTCCTTATTACCAAGGCACAGTTAAAAATGTCGAGGTAAAGGATATTAATGGCAAAATTTTACACATAAATGGTAAATATTTTAGACCATTTGTGACCTCTGCAGGGATACAGGGGCAATTCATTTTGCAACTAGAACCTGCTGGAAAATTTATTTCTCTTAATAAAGTTTAGAGTAATTACTTCAAACGACCAATTGATTGTTAAATGGTGATTTAGCTTCACTTGGTTTTATGTAACCTGTTGAAAAAGTTTTGTTTTTATTTCATTTTTACTGCTTGTAGTCAATTCGTGTGATCCAATTCAAATAAGCGTTCGATTATTCTGTATTAATTTCTCCTAACTGCACCAATTCGTTAACAAATTTTCTGTTTTTTGAACTTGCTCAATGATGTTAATTGCTGTAACAATGGTGTTGCCTGCAGGCTAACAAAATGTTGGTTCAAATCCTATAACAACGAATCCGGCAGGTTACGGAGAGAAGCAAAAATGAATATTGTTAAAAGACGCTTTAACAAGTCGGCACTCGCTTTGGGGGTGGTGTCGGCATTGACTTTAGGGATGAGCAGTAGCGCTAATGCTGTATCATTTGATTGGGGTGAAGTACAAGGCACCTTTGACTCAACATGGACAGTCGGCGCAAGCTGGCGTGTTTCTGAGCGTGATTGGGAAGGCCAAATCGGTAAAGTTAACCAGCCACAGTTTGATTGGTCTGGTTATTCTGGTTTCGGTGCGCCATTTGGGCAAACGCCTATCTACTCTTCAGCTCAAATTTGGGGCCAGCCTGGTTCATACTCAAGTAACAACGACTTAAGTAACTTACTCTATTCTCAGGGTGACACTACCTCTGAACGTTTTAAAGGTTTGCATGAGCTATCTTTAGAATATAAGAACTTCGGTTTGTTTGTACGTGGCATGTATTTTTATGATCGCAAATTAAGTGATGGCGATTTTGATTATAACGATCCATTGACTGGCAAAGAATATGATCCTTGTGAGGATAGCCGAGCAGAAGAAGTTCAATGTAAAGACATTCGTTTATTAGATGCATTTGTTTACGGTAACTTTGACTTAAATGATGGTAAAAACCCATTATCAGTTCGTATCGGTAACCAAGTTGTTTCTTGGGGTGAAAGCACATTAATTCCTCACGGTATTGGTGTCATTAACCCCGTTGATTTAAATATCTTGAATACACCTGGTGCTGAACTTAAAGAAGCTTTCCGTCCGCAAGGAATGGTTTGGGCATCGTTAGGTGTTACCGAAAATTTAAATGTTGAAGCTTATTATCAATATGATTGGGAGCCAGTTTGGGTTCCATCTGCGGGTTCTAACTTTGCAACCAATGACTTTGTTGGTTTTGGTGGTTATAACCAAAACGCTCAGTTAGGTTTCAACTCAAACCCTGATATCAATCTTGATTTTTTAATGTCTGAGTATGCCGCGCTTTATGGTGCAGCAGCTGCGGCTAGTTTTGATCCTGCATTCGCAGCTTACATGGTGCCATATGCTACTAAAGTGGCTTTACTTCAAGATGAAGCAGAACCAAGTGATGATGGTCAATACGGTATCAAGTTAGGTTATTACGCGCCGAGTTTAGGTGAAACTGAATTTGGCTTGTACTACATGAATTATCACAGTCGCCGCCCTATTATCAGCGGTACAGCATCTAACTTTAGCAGTGAAGCTTTAGCAAGAGACTACGGCCGTTTAGCTGCAAGTGGCGGTGAAATTGACCGTGAGTTGATGCTTAGTATGGAATCGTTTACTAAGGCTCAAGTGGTATACCCTGAAGATATTCAATTGTACGGCGCGAGTTTTAACACCTTAGTCGGTGACACATCTGTTGCGGGTGAAGTTTCTCACCGTGTTGATGAACCATTACAAATTGATGACGTTGAACTGTTATTTGCAGGTATGCCACAGCAACTTGCTAATGCTGGTATACGCCCTGATTTAGATGGTGTGTCGCAAATTGAAGGTGTAGAGGCTGGTGAAACCATTGATGGTTTCATTTTATCCGATACGACTCAAGCTCAATTTACATTGACACATTTATTTGGTCCTACCTTTGGAACAGATAATTTAACCATGCTTGCTGAAGTCGGTGGTGTGTGGATCCATGACATGCCTGGTTTTGATGAACTACGCTTAAATGGTCCTGGAACCGCGCGTTCAGGTGGTAACCCTGATATGCCAGGTATTATCGAAGCCTTGCATGATGGTCCTGAAACGAATCCATTCCCAACTGATTTTGCTTGGGGTTATCGTTTAGTGGCTAAAGCTGACTACAATAATATCTTTGCTGGCGTGAACATGTCTCCACGTGTGATTTTCTCTCACGATGTAGACGGTATCACTCCTGATCCAATGTTCTTATTTACTGAAGGTCGTAAATCAGTTGCTTTAGGCGTTAGTTTTGATTATCGCAGCCGCTGGGGAGCAGATATTTCTTACAACAACTTCTTTGGTGGTGTAGGAACAACAAATGCAATGACTGACCGAGATTACGTCTCGTTTAACGTCAAGTATTCTATCTAGAAGGATAATAATAATGAAGAAACTGACGATATTATCGGCTGCAATGATCATGGCGTTTAGTGCGCCGGCAGCGATGGCGAAAGTATCTGAAGCTGAAGCAGCTAAATTGGGTAATGAACTTACGCCAATAGGTGCTGTTAAAGCGGGTAATGCTGACGGTTCTATCCCTGCTTGGGATAATGGTATTACTTCTCCAGTTGCTGGCTATGAAAAGGGAATGCATCATCCAGATCCTTTTCCTTCTGATAAAATTTTGTTCACCATTACAAATGCTAACAAAGCACAGTACGCTGAATTTTTAACGCCGGGTCAAAACAAGCTTTTTGAATTATACCCAGATACATACAAAATGAATGTGTATGAAAGTCGTCGTACGGCTTCTTTACCTCAGTATGTCTATGATGCAACTAAAGCTAACGCCTTAAATGCAGAGTTGGTTGCTAATGGTAACGGTGTAAGTGGCGCTTCTATTAGTGTGCCATTTCCAATTCCAAATAATGGTTTAGAAGTGATTTGGAACCACATCCTGCGTTATCGTGGTGTTGATATCAAAACTGCTCGTAGCCAAGCGGCTCCAACGGCAGGTGGTTCTTATACATTAATTGAAACGGCTGAAGAAATTCGCTTTAGCTACAGCCGTCCTGAAGTGACTCTGGATCAATTAAAAGAATCAAATACTTTGTTCTTCTTTAAACAAGTTGTACGTCAACCTGCGCGTCTTGCAGGTACTGCTTTGCTTGTTAAAGAGACAATGGATCAAGAAGCACTTCCGCGCCAAGCTTGGACTTATAACACAGGTCAACGCCGTGTTCGTAAAGCGCCAAATGTTGCCTTTGATACACCAGGTACAGTGTCTGATGGTCTAAGAACAACTGATGATTTCGATATGTTTAACGGATCTCCTGTGCGTTATAACTGGGAACTGGTCGGCAAGAAAGAGCTTTATATCCCTTACAACGATTACAAACTTCATTCAGATTCACTTGAATATGATCAAATCTTAAAACCAGGTCATATCAACCCTGAATTTGCTCGTTGGGAAAAGCACCGTGTTTGGGAAGTTAAAGCAACCCTTAAAGATGGCATGCGTCATATTTATAAAACACGTGTTTTCTATATCGATGAAGATTCATGGCAGGTTTCGCTAACGGATATGTACGATAACCGTGATGAGTTATACCGTGTAGGTACAGCACATTCGATTAACTACTACGAAGTTCCAACACATTGGAGCACGTTAGAAATTTTCCACGATTTACAATCTCGTCGATATTTAGCAATGGGATTAGATAATGAAGGCCGCATGTACGATTTCGATGCTAAGCTTTCTGAAGCTAATTTCACACCTGACGCATTACGTCGCGCAGGTATTCGCTAAGACCTTTATGGGGCGCATTGCGCCCCTATTATTTCTAAGGAAGTTTGTATGTCGTTTCGCACACTTCGCAATGTTGTCGCAATCAGCTTAGGTTGTTTAATTTCTACTGCGCCAGTCCATGCTCAATTCGATCCTCTTACCGTTCAAATACAGCCACTCGCTGAGTCTTCATTAGTCCTAGATATTGCCAAAGCAGGTGAAAACCTTGTTGCGGTGGGTGAACGCGGTCATGTGTTAGTTAAACAACAAGATTGGCAACAAGTGAGTTCACCTGTAATTTCCCAATTAACCAAAGTGTTCTTTTTAAATGAAAAACAAGGCTGGGCGGTAGGTCATGATGCAACCATCATTCACACTGAAGATGGTGGGTTAACTTGGCAAGTACAATTCCAATCTACAGAAGTTGAAAAACCGCTTTTGGATATTTTATTTTTTAATGAAAATGAAGGTATTGCCGTTGGCGCGTATGGTTTGTTTTATCGCACAGCTGATGGTGGCAAGAATTGGGTTCAAGAGTTTCATGAAGAATTACTATTCCCTGAAGATGTCTCATATCTTGCTGATTTAAAAGCTGAAGATGAAGCTTTATATTTATCAGAAAGATCAGCGTTATTACCTCACTTTAACCGTGTCATCCAATTAGCTGATAATCGACTGTTGATGGTAGGTGAATTAGGACTTGTCGCCACATCAGATGATAATGGCGTAACGTTTGTTACACAGCCTTTTGATTATGAAGGTTCAATGTTTAATGCTATAGAAACAGATGCCGCAGTGTTTGTCATGGGCTTGCGTGGCCATGTTTTCAAAACCGATAAGCAATTCAGTCAATGGCAAGAAATCGCTTTACCGGTGAAGTCTTCAATTAATAACGCTTATATTACTGATTCTGGATCTTTGTACCTTGTTGGTAACGCAGGTGTTGTTATCGAGTTAGATAATACTGATACAGCTAATATCATTGCACGTAGACAAGGCGAAAATATCGTCGCTATTGAAAGTGATAATCAAGGTCAAGTTTGGTTTGCTGGTTCAAAAGGTTTATTTCAGCTCAAATAGAGTCGCTTAAGCTTTACGATGGATTTGTTCAGTGACGGGGCAAGTAAACGTGTCTGGAAGATACGGTTACGGTGTAAATTGAGCAAAATAAACACTAAGTTAGTGTAAAAATAAAACAACAATAATAGGGCCGATAAGATGTTAGAAAAACTGGTCAATGGATTTGAAACCCATCTTTTCAGAAACCGCATGTGGGTGATTTTGTCATTCATGTTAATTACACTTTTTCTTGGTTATCAAGCAAGCCAATTAAAAATGGATGCGGCTTTTAGTAAAAACATACCGCTTAATCATGAGTACATGAAAACCTATACAAAGCATCAAAAAGATTTTGGTGGTGCGAATAGGATTATGGTGTCTGTTGAAGACACTAGCGGTGATATATTTAATCCTGAATATTTCGAAACCCTGAAACAGGTTCATGATGAACTGTTTTTTATCCCGGGTGTAGAGCGTTCCCAAGTTAAGTCTTTATATTCTCCTTCAACACGTTTTACTGAAGTTGTTGAAGATGGTTTTGCTGGCGGACCAGTGATACCTGCAGATTTTCGTAACGATGAATATGGCCTGAATGTTGTTCGTGACAATGTGGAAAAGGCAGGTATTGTTGGTCGTTTAGTATCAAATGATTATTCATCAGCGATGTTAACAGCGCAGTTAATGGATTTTGTGGCTAAAACAGACGAAGAAATGGCCGAGTCTGAAGGTGCTGAAAAAGATATTACGACTAAACCACTCAACACGATTCAATTCGCTAAACAATTAGAAAACCAATTACGCGGCAAATACGAAACGGAAACGATTAAAATCCATATTATTGGATTTGCTAAAATGGCAGGTGATGTCGCAGAAGGGGCAAAAGGCGTATTACTGTTTTTCTTGATTGCGATTTTGATTACTGCAGTCATGGTGTATTTATTTTCTAAGTCGTTAATTCTAACGGTTCTCCCACTTGTGTGCAGCCTTGTCGCTGTTTTCTGGCAGCTAGGGTTATTAACTGTGGTCGGTTTTGGCTTAGATCCTATGTCAATTCTAGTACCGTTTTTAGTGTTCGCAATTGGCGTTAGTCATGGCGTTCAAATGATCAATGCTGTTAGACGTCGTGTACTCGATGGTCAAAATACCAAAGCAGCTTCAGCATCGGCATTTCGCAGTTTATTAGTGCCGGGCGGCGTAGCGCTATTATCAGATACCGTTGGTTTTTTAACGTTATTGGCGATTGATATTGGTATTATCCGAGAACTCGCTATTTCAGCTTCACTGGGTGTGGCTGTTATTATTTTAACCAATCTCATTCTATTGCCTTTGGTGATTTCATACACCACGATTAAGCCAGAAAAAGAAGATCCAGTTAAAAAAGCCAAAATTGAAGGTTTGTGGCGCAGCTTGTCAAAATTCGCGACACCTAAATATGCTGTCATTGTACTAGTTTGCACCGCAGTGCTATACGGCTTTGGTTTTCAGCAAGCAAGCAATATCAAAATTGGTGACTTGCAGGGCGGTGCGCCAGCACTTCATTTAGATTCTCGATATAACCAAGATACTTTCCATATAACAGACAATTATTCAATTACGACTGATTATATGACTGTGATTGTTGAAGCGACACCTGAAGCTTGTACATATCATTCCATTCTAAATGAAATTGATCAGTTTGAATGGATGGTTGGCAATACACCAGGTGTTGAGTCGACCGCAAGTTTAGCGTCAGTCTCTAAGCGAGTGAATGCCGGTTTCAACGAAGGTAATCCTAAATGGCAAGTGCTTCCTCGTACCACAGCGAGCTTAGTGCAAGCTGTAGGCCGTGTGCCAACTACCTCTGGATTACTTAACGGTAATTGTTCAGTGATGCCAGTTTTCTTGTTCTTAAAAGATCATAAAGCAGAAACCATTGAAGTTGTGACTGCCAAAGTAAAACAAGTTGCTGAGCAGCTTAATACTGACACATTGCAGTTTAAATTAGCTTCAGGGCCAGTTGGCGTGATGGCAGCGACAAATGAGGCTGTTAGCGAAGCACAGCTACCAATGATGATTTATGTTTATGGCGCGGTGTTTGTTTTATGTCTCATCAGCTTCCGTTCAATTAAAGCGACTATCGCCGTGATTGTGCCTTTATATGTGGTTTCAACATTAGCGCAAGCATTAATGACGTGGCTAGATATCGGTTTAGCGGTGAGTACATTACCTGTTATTGCATTGGGTGTGGGTATTGGCGTGGATTACGGTATTTATATTTTATCGACCATGTCAGGTAAACTTACTCAAGGTATGGCAGTCCAGCAAGCCTACTTTGAAGCCTTAGTTGAACGTGGTAGTGCGGTCATCTTTACAGGGTTAACTTTAGCTATTGGTGTGAGTACTTGGTTCTTTTCAGCACTTAAGTTCCAAATGGACATGGGTATTTTGTTAACTTTCATGTTTTTAGTAAATATGTTGGGTGCGATAATTATTTTACCTGCGTTGTCAGCGGTATTCTGGCGCAAACCCAAGTAAATAAACGGTTTGAAAATATTAAGAGGAGCTTAGGCTCCTCTTTTTTTTGCATAGTTAGTCTATCTAAACGCTTGATTGGTCAAATAGTGACTATAATTCTATAGTTAACAAGGATTTTAGAGGATCTACCACTAAAATAGTGCTCGATATAGCAGTTAATTAGTAATAAACTTTGCTCCAGATCTCAGTTTTAGACTGAATCAACAAGCCGAAGCATCCAATATAATGATAAAAGCGCTGCCATAAACGCTTAAGGAAACTGCAACATGGCCTTTAAAGATGCAATGCCTTCAGTACTACTAGAAAATGTAGTCAATTTAATTCATAAAAAAATCCCTAATTCTCAAGCTAAACAAGTTGAGCAATTTGCCAATTGTATATACGCCCATATGTCAAAAGACGACTTAAATGCTCGTAATGACAGCGACCTTTATGGTGCCGTACTAAGCCTTTGGAATGCGCTAAACAAATCAGCTAAAACCAACAGCCACATCCGTGTGTTTAACCCAAGTCAGTCGAAACATGGCTGGCAGTCTACCCATAGTATTATTGAAATTATTCAACCAGATATGCCTTTCTTGGTTGATTCAGTGACTATGGCATTAAACCGCATGGGCATTACGGCGCACATGGTGTTACATACACCGTTAGCATTAGTTCGTGATGAGGAATTGGTTAAAGAAGTTTCTTTTATTAAAGATGCGCCAGAAGCAACTGAAAATGTTGCGGTATTTTTAATTGAAATCGATCGTCAAAGTAGCGAAGCCGATATTAAAGCCATTGGTAAAGAACTTGAATCAGTTTTTGCTGATGTTGTGTCTTCAGTTGATGATTGGCAGCAAATGTCAGATAAGTTAACCGAGACGGTTAAGCAATTACCAAAACAACCATTTCCAGGCGATAAAGCTGAAATGGAAGAAGCGACTAAATTCCTAACTTATCTCAATAATCATCATTTTACATTACTTGGTTACAGACATTACGAGTTAAAGCGTGTTGAAGGTGATGTTGAGTTAGTACCAGATTTGGATTCAAGCTTAGGCTTAATGAGCCGCTCGAGTGCTGAACATGCAGATCGTGGATTACTTTTGTCTACGTTCTCAGCTTCTGCCCGTAAAGAAGCGCTGGATGAAAGCTTATTAGTGCTTACTAAAAGCTCAACCAAAAGTCGTGTACATCGCCCTGCATATGTCGATTATGTGGGTATCAAACGTTTTGATAAAGCAGGTAATGTCATAGGCGAAGACCGATTCTTAGGCCTATATGCTTCTAATTTATATAACCGAAGCCCACGTGAAATTCCGCTACTTGCTGGTAAAGTTGAACGCGTTATGGAGCAATCTGGTTTAACGCCTCGCTCTCATGACTATAAAGCGTTAATGAATATCCTTGAGAACTTACCTCGCGATGAGCTGATACAAGCTAAAGAAGATGAGCTTGCTCATATCGCTCGCGGCGTTTTAGAAATGCAAGATCGTGACAAATTAAAGTTATTTGTCCGTAAAGACGGTTTTGGTCGTTTCTTATCTTGTTTGGTGTATGTATCAAAAGATCGTTACAACACCAAATTACGTCAAGATACACAACGCATTTTGGCTCAACATTTTAACAGTAGTGAAGATGTTGAATTTACCACTTACTTCTCAGAATCAACTTTAGCGCGTACTCATTACATCATTAAAGTTGACAATAATAATATGGACGTCGATGTGGCTGCTATTGAGAAAAACCTAATTGAAGCAGCTCGCTCTTGGGAAGATAAACTACATAGTTCACTGAATAATGCTCTTGGTGAGCAGTCAGGAACGGGTCTTATTAAGCGTTACTTCACGGCATTTTCACCGAGTTATAAAGAAGATGTGTTGCCTAGTTCAGCAGTGGTTGATATTCAACACCTTGAAGCATTGAACGACGAACATAAATTGGGCATGCTTTTTTATCAGCCACAAGAAACGGCATTAAATGATAATAAAGTTCGCTTAAAGCTATTTCATAAAGATGAACCTATTCATCTTTCTGATGTGCTACCTATGCTTGAAAACTTTGGTTTGCGGGTCATTAATGAACGTCCGTACGAAGTTAAAACTGCAGATGGTCAAACCTTCTGGATTTTAGACTTCTTAATGACAGTGCAGGGCGCTGCCATTGAAAACCTTGCTGATAGCCAAGATCGTTTTCAAAATGCATTATCACAAGTTTGGGATAAAGAACTTGAAGATGATGGCTTTAACCGAATGATTTTAGCGACCAGCTTAACGGGTCGTGAAGTGTCTATTTTGCGTGCTTACGCTAAATATATGCGTCAAATAGATGCAACTTTTAGTCAGTCATACATTGAAGAAACGTTTAATCGCTATCCGCAAATAGCTGACTTACTAGTTAAAATGTTCATTCGTAAATTTAATCCAAAATTAAAAACTCGTACGTTAAATAAGTTTTTAGAACAGGTGGATTTGCGTCTTGAGGACGTATCGAGCTTAGATGATGATCGTATTATTCGTCGTTATTTAGATTTGATCAACGCAACACTACGTACCAATTTCTATCAAACATTGAACAAAAACGAAAACAAGCCGTACATTTCGTTTAAGTTCTTACCTGAAGACATTCCTGAAATGCCTCGCCCATTACCGAAATTTGAAATCTTCGTATACTCTCCGCGAGTTGAAGGTGTTCATTTACGTGGCGGTAAAGTAGCGCGTGGTGGTTTACGTTGGTCTGACAGACGTGAAGATTTCCGTACTGAAGTGCTTGGTCTTGTAAAAGCGCAACAGGTTAAAAACACCGTTATTGTACCTGTTGGTGCAAAAGGTGGCTTCGTGTGTAAACAGCTACCAACTGAAGGTGGCCGCGAGGCATTCTTTAATGAAGGCCAAGCATGTTACCGATTATTTATCCGTGGTTTACTTGATATCAGCGACAACATCATTGAAGGCAAAGTGGTACCGCCAAAAGATGTAGTACGTCATGATGAAGATGATGCATACCTCGTTGTTGCAGCTGATAAAGGTACTGCGACTTTCTCTGATATTGCCAACGAAATTGCCATTGAGTATGACTTCTGGTTAGGTGATGCTTTCGCATCTGGCGGCAGTAACGGTTATGACCATAAAAAAATGGGTATTACTGCGAAAGGCGCTTGGGAATCGGTTAAACGTCATTTCCGTGAAGAAGGTATTGATTGCCAAACAACTGATTTTACCTGTTTAGCAGTGGGTGACATGGCTGGCGATGTATTTGGTAACGGTATGTTGTTATCGCGCCATACTAAGCTCGTTGCAGCATTTAACCACATGCATATCTTTGTTGATCCAAACCCGGATACTGAAAAGAGTTACGTAGAGCGTGAGCGTTTGTTTAATCTACCGCGTTCAAGCTGGGAAGATTACAACACTAAATTGATGTCTAAAGGTGGGGTGATTTTTAATCGTTCTGCTAAGTCACTTAAGTTGACTAAAGAAATCAAGGGAATGCTTGAAACTGATTCAGACACCATGACCCCGAACCAGTTAATGCAAGCATTGCTAAAAATGCGTGTTGATTTGATTTGGAATGGTGGTATTGGTACTTACGTTAAAGCAACTTCTGAAACGCATGCTGAAGTTGGCGATCGTGCAAATGATGCTATTCGTGTCAATGGTAATGAATTAAACGCTAAGATCATTGGTGAAGGTGGTAATTTAGGTGCGACACAATTAGGCCGTATTGAATTTGCGGCTAATGGTGGTCGAGTTAATACTGACTTTGTTGATAATGTTGGCGGTGTTGATTGTTCAGATAATGAAGTGAACATTAAAATCTTACTCAATACGTTAGTGGCAGACGGTGAACTTACCGTTAAGCAACGTAACCGCTTATTAGAATCAATGACTGATGAAGTGGGGGATATTGTACTTCAAGATTGTAATGATCAAACTCGTACAATTTCAGTGACGCAGGCTCACGGTGTTTCACAATTAAAAGAACACATTCGTTATATTCAGTATCTTGAAAAAGATGGCAAGTTGGATAGAGCGTTAGAGTTCCTTCCAACAGATGATGAACTTGCAGATCGTTTAGCCAATAGCAGAGCATTAACTCGTCCAGAATTATCTGTGTTAGTTGCTTATGGAAAAATGGTATTAAAAGAGCAATTAGTTACAGCAGAAATCACTGAAGATACATTCTTAAGTAAATTGCTAACGGCTTATTTTCCTCAGAAATTACAAGACAAATATGCTGATAAAATGATTGCGCATCCATTGCGCGGTGAAATTATTGCGACTTCATTAGCTAATGAACTTGTTAATGACATGGGCTTTAATTTCGTGCAACGCATGCAAGATGAGACAGGTGCCACAGTAGCCGAAGCCGCAATTTGTTATACTATGGCTCGCGAAGTTTTCGGTTTAGCTGATTTAACTCAATCAATTACTGAATTAAACGGTATTGTGTCTGCTGACGTGCAAAGTGAAATGCTGCATCAATTACGTCGCAATATGCGCCGTGCTTGTCGCTGGTTCATCCGTCATCGCACCAAAGGTGAAAATATTGAGCAAACAGTGGCGTTCTTCAAACCTGTATTTGAAGAATTAAAGACCAATGTTGATCAGTATATGATTGCTGCTGAAGTGATTGCGATTTCAACTGAAATAAAATCACTAACAGAACAAAAAGTACCTGAGTCTTTAGCACAAGTTGTTGCTAAAATGAGTACCTTGTTCTCAGCGTTAGATATCGCCCAAATTGCCCAAATCGAAGGTAAGTCAGTTCAGCTTGTGGCTGAAACCTATTTCAGACTTGGTGCAAAAGTTGAATTACATTGGTTCCTTGAACAAATTAGTAATCAGCCCGTATCTAACCATTGGCAAGCGCTTGCTCGTGCCGCCTTCAGAGAAGAATTGGATTGGCAGCAACGCGCACTGAGCTCTACTGTGCTGCGAGCGTGTACAGATACTTGTAATGCCGATTCAATTATTCAGCAATGGATAGACAATAACGAGAAGCTATTGGAACGTTGGTTCCACCTATTAGCAGACTTTAAAGTCTCTCAAAGTCATGACTTTGCCAAATTCTCGGTGGCGTTACGTGAACTTAATTTGTTGATCCTTCATTGCGAAGGACCGAGATAATTATTTATAATAAGTGAACAAGCCCTGGCAAATAGCCGGGGTTTTTTTTAGGTTTAGGAGAAAGCATGTTTTTTTACAAAGTTGCACAAAAAGTAATGTTTCAAATGGATCCAGAAGTAGCGCATAACATCGCTATTGGAAGTTTAAAAAACACTGGAAACAACCCTTTAAACCTATTTTATAGTCAAAATGTTAGCGCTGCTCCAGTGACTTGCATGGGTATTACATTCAATAACCCTGTAGGCCTTGCTGCAGGCTTAGATAAAGACGGTGAATCGATTGATGCATTCCATGCCATGGGTTTTGGGCATGTAGAAGTCGGCACTGTCACTCCTCGACCACAACCAGGTAACGAGCAACCACGTTTATTCAGATTAAAACCAGCTAAAGCGATTATTAATCGTATGGGTTTTAATAATAAAGGTGTTGATAATTTAGTCCGAAACTTAATGGCTAAAAAAACAGACATTATTGTTGGTGTGAATATTGGTAAAAATAAAGATACTCCGGTTGAAGAAGGCAAAAACGATTACTTAATTTGCATGGAAAAAGTTTATCAACATGCAGATTATATTGCGGTTAATATTTCATCACCAAATACACCGGGTCTTCGTACAATGCAATACGGTGAATTGTTAGATGATTTATTAAGCTCGCTAAAAGAAAAGCAAGCAGAGCTAGCTAAAAAGTATAATAAATATGTTCCAGTTGCATTGAAAATAGCGCCAGATTTAACCACTGAAGAAATTGAGAAAATTGCTGAGTCATTATTGAAAAGTAAATTTGACGGCGCAATTGCCACAAACACTACATTAAGTCGTGATGCTGTGGTTGGCCTTGATAATGCGGATGAAATGGGTGGTTTGAGTGGTAAACCGTTAACCGATCTTTCAACTAAAGTGATCAAACAATTAGCTGAATATTTAAACGGTGAGATCCCAATTATTGGCGTTGGCGGAATTAATAGTGCAGAAGATGCTTTAGCTAAATTTGACGCAGGTTCTCAATTAGTTCAGATATATACTGGCTTTATTTACCAAGGTCCTGGATTAATTAATGATATTGTAAAAGCCTATAAAGCAAAATAAGATCTGAATAGTTTAAAAACCAACCAAAGATCCTTTTTTTAGATCTAATAAAGTTATAGCGATCGAAATAACGATCTTTCGATCGTTGTAACTTTATGATCTTTATATCAAAAATATTCAATAATGTTTTGATATTGTCTGAAATATAAACTATTATCACCTTGTATTCTTATAATTAGGTACTAAAAAATGTTATTAATGCCAAATAAGGACTGGCAGTGGGAATATAATGAAAACTATAAGCAATTAAGTATTTCATTAGGTTCCGAGATGGAGTTCTTAACCCCATACAAAACTAAAGCGCTCATTCCTGATGCATTAATAACATCGGAATTTAGTGTCGAGCACGCTAAATTCTATATCAACTTGCTTGAAACGCTTCCAAAAGTTATCAATATGTCAGATGCTGCTGTTGTTCAAACAGCACTAAATGCAACCGCTGCCCATTTTTTGTTAAAACCACAAATGCCTAAATCTTGGTTTTTTGAAATAAGCCAAGAATGTGTTTATTGTGAAGTCGGTAAGTTATTTAACCTCAATGCTAATGGTACTCGCGTTTTAGTCATGGTAGTTGAGAATAGCCTACAAGCTGCATTAGTGATGGTACTGTCTAAAGAGTGTCCATTATCTGAGAACAAAACTCTGCAGCAATTTGAAACAATTAAAGTGATGCATAATAGACTCAACCCGCTTAGAAAAGCTCAACTTGTGGTTGCTGCATAATCAAATAGAATTGATTCTTCGAGGTTAGCTTCTTTAATATTGGTTTCTCTAACATTGGTTTCTCTAACATAGGTTTCTTTAACATCGTTTTTTACAACATCAGTTTAGGCTTCACACTTTAGCGAAGCTTATCTATAATTGTTTTAGAAGCTATAAAGTTTAACTATTCTATATCTATTTTGCTGTATAAGATGACTTTGCAACAAAGTTTACTTTTCACAACATTAACTCCTTTCATCACTTATTATTAGTCAGATGCATGTCTTACTGAGCAACTCTTGTTATTACTCATCGTAAAAATGCCTAGAATAGCTAAAAATCAAAACCTATTACTTGATGCAGTTGTGAGCTTTAAAGGTTCGTTTTAGTATAATCATGTCTATATGTATTAATGAATATTGCTAATCTTTGAAATGTTAAATTTAGCTGGTAAGGTGAAAAGTCATAAATGTTGGAATACTAAAAGACTATGAAGATGAATATAGTGATTAAACCAATTGTTGCAGAACAAGATAGCGAAGTTGCATTAATTATTAAAACCGTTGGCAAGGAATTTGGTGCGATTGGCGAAGGTTTTGGACCGTCAGATCCTGAAGTAGAGCAAATGAGTCAGCATTATCATTACAATAATAAGAGTATCTATCTAGTGGCATCGTTAGATGGGAAAATTTTAGGTTGTGGTGGCGTCGCTTCTTTCAATGAGTCAGAAGATACTTGTGAGCTTCGTAAGTTATTTTTGCTACCCGAGAGCCGTGGATTAGGTATAGGCATGCAACTCACTCAAGCTTGCTTGGAATTTGCTGAAGATATGGGGTTTAAACAATGTTATTTAGATACATTAACCAGTATGACCGCTGCGATTAAGCTATACGAGAAAGTAGGTTTTGAGCATCTTAACCAACCTCTGGATGGTACCATTCACGGTGGCTGTGATGTTTGGATGCTTAAAAAGTTTAGTACAGATTCGGGTTGTTAAATGGCGAGTGATCTTTTACAACGTTCCCTGTACTCCTTCATCCATTGCACCAATCTTTAATCGAAATTCACAACTCTCAGATAGATTGTCATTACAGCGTGTTCTATTAGATTATTTCCAAAAAAGATTGTTTTCGATAACTATTTTATGATTTTATGGTCAATTATTGCTACCTAATTTCAGTTGTCCTACAATCAAATTAAACAAGTATAACCTTAAAATAACTCAGGGAATTATATGTTCGATTATTTGAAAGGCTCTGCCAAAATACATCGTTCAGAATATACCTTTTGGCGCTTTAAACACTTTCACATTTACCAAGTCATGTTGCCTTATTCGGGGTTTGTGCTTTCAGTTATTCCGATATACCTGTTATTTGGTTATTTTGACTATCAGCACTTACAGGAAGATGCGTGGCTAGCAACAATGACCCGCCTGTTTTTTTCTTTTTTATGTGTGGCACTTTTATTATTATTAAAACGTTATTCGCCAAAACATTTAGATTTAGCTGAATTAACTTTAGTGTTATGTGTTTATTGGTCATTGACTTATATTGGCCAAATGGCAATGCACGGAGGGGATTTTAACTATCAATCGGGCGGTATATTGGTCATGGCTTATGTCGGCGCCTTGTCACGCTTGCCGTTCAAAGCCAGTTTTATCGCACTTACATTTATGGCAATTTGTTACGTATGGATGATATCTCCTTTAAGGTTAGAGCATGATTTTGCAGAAGAAATAGATCGTTTATCTATCATGTCGGCTATTTATATCATGTGCCTTATTGCTTGTTTAAGACGAGAGTCTGAAACACATACAAGTTTTGAACAATATTCACAAATCCGCAGTCAGCAACTTAAGTTAAAAGCCAGCCAGCGTAAATTATCGCTACAAGCGGTAACCGATCCATTAACCGAATTAAAAAATAGACTCTACTTAACCCAAAATGCAGCTCTATTTGTCCAAAATGCAAAGCAATCAAAGCAAGGTATGAGTTTACTCATGATTGATATAGATAACTTTAAATCAATCAATGATGTATACGGGCATCAAGTGGGTGATAATGTGATTTATGGTGTTGCACAAATCATCAGGCAGCATTGTGGACGTTATACAGGGATGAACATTCGATATGGTGGGGAAGAGTTCTTATCGGTATTCCATTGCTTTAGTGAGTCAGAGCTACAGCAAATTGCGGAATCAATATTAACCGACGTGGCAAAACTCTATTGGCCTGATAAAAACTTAAGAGTCACCGTTTCTATTGGTTTAGCTACCAACAAAAATCAGTCATTGAATATGCATGAGTTAATTAATCAAGGCGATAAAGCTTTATACCTAGCGAAACAAAAAGGTAAAAATAGAATCGAAATATATAGCGATAAGCCATAGTTATAGCTCTAGTTATAGCCCTAACCCTAACCATAAAGCGGTAGCAGCGTTTCTGTTTTAATTTTCTTCATTTAAGCATTAATATCTAATATAAAATATTATTGTCTAATTAAAGAATAACTAACCATGACGGGCAGTTAAGTACTTGCGAGATGTAAATACATCAACTACTTTTACTGAATAGTAACTCTTTATATTACAAATTTTTCGTTGTTAAATTAGATGGTTAACACTAGTAATTATCTCAATTTTTATGCCTCTTTGATGTTTAAATTGTTGCATTAGTTGTAGTGTGAAAAACAGACTAGATCTATCGATAATATTTTTATTTAGATATTTGTAGCGTTAAACCCTAAATAATTCCCATATATGGTCGATTGTATAGGTGTGGTATTTCTAAACTTAATTAAGTGGTATTTGATCTGGGAAGCCTCACAGTGATCACGCATGTGATCTAATCCCTATTATAAGAATACGGTGATATATCATGAATGCTGTCTATCTTTTCTTTCGTAAAACAAGCATTGCAAATCGCTTACTAGCAATGATTATCGTGGCTGCATTTGCCACTATCCTAATGTTCTTCTTCGCTTTTAATCGTATTGATAATGTTCTAGTACAAGAAAAAGAATCGAAGTTAACTTCTTTGGTTGGGGTAGCGAGTTCAGTTATTTCGCAGTTTCATCAGCAGTCACAAGAAGGAAAATTAACCGAGGCTGAAGCAAAGGCGGCGGCAATAACAGCGCTAAATGAACTACGTTATTCTGGCAATGAGTATTTTTTTACTATCAACCTTGATGGGATAATGGTGCAGCATGCTTTCGCTAAAAAATTAATCGATACTAACGTGTTATCAATGCGTGATCCTGATAATGTTCCTTTATTCCAGTTAATGATTGAACATACAAACTCCGCTAAGAATGCCACTGTGAATTATATGTGGAATAAGCCAGAACAAGATTCACCTAGTCCTAAAATGAGTGTGGTAGAGCGTTTTCAGCCATGGGGATGGATTATCGGAACCGGCATTTATATCGATGATATCCAAGCTCAAAAGACAGAATTTGCTATGCAATATTTAATACTTTTACTGATTGTATGGTTGCCAATCATCATTATTTTGTTTGTCATTACTCGCAGTATTGCTGAACCCATGTCGCAAACCATTACTGCTTTTGAGAATATTGCGAAAGGCGAAGGGGATTTAACATTAAGGTTGTCTGAAGCTGGTCAAGATGAATTAAACCAAATCGCGCAAAACTTTAATATTTTCACTGATAAAATTCAAAAGTTAGTGTCCTCGGTCGCGGATTCTGTGTCAGAGAGTCATACTCTGGCTAATGATTTATCGACTATTTCTTCACAGGCCAATCAAATATCTTCCAACGTGCAAATGGAAACTGAAAATGTCGCCACTGCAATTAATGAGATGTCGATGACTGCAGCTGAAGTGGCTTCAAACGCCCAAACTGCAGCATCAAGTGCTAATGTTGCTGATAGCGAAGCGGATAAAACGGCTGAGATTGTTGATAATGCGATAGTGAAAATTGGCGATTTATCCACGGAACTTCAACAAACTGAAACTGTAGCGAAAGGATTAAAGGTCAGTTCCAGCCAAATAGGGCAAATATTGGATGTTATTGTAGGTATTGCGGAGCAGACTAACTTATTGGCTCTGAATGCAGCGATCGAAGCAGCAAGAGCTGGTGAAGCTGGTCGAGGTTTCGCAGTTGTAGCTGATGAAGTAAGAACATTAGCGAGCCGAACTCAAGATTCTACCCGCGAAATTAATGGCATTATTGATGCTATCAGAGAAGCTATTGAAAATGTTAACCAGTCAGTCGAACGCGCGATAACGCAATCTGATGAAACGGTGACAGAAACCCAAAAAGTAGAAGCTGCACTCAATTCGATTAAAACAGCGATTGGTGACATATCGCAAATGAACATTCAAATTGCTGGCGCTACTGAAGAGCAAAGCGCTGTTATATCTGAACTTAATATGAACATTACAAGAATCAATGACATGTCTGTTGAAAATAAAACTCACAATGAACAACTTTCTAATAGTAGTATACAAATAGCAGAAGGTTCTACTCAATTAGAAAGTATTGTTGGTAATTTTAAAGTCTAATGGCTTTTTCGAATACTCAGCTTTTGTGTCATTGATACAAATTTTATATCAATGACAGGATTAACTGTAAAAGCTAACTCGCTTTATAAAAGTCATCACTCACTTAGGTCATATGTTTATCTGGTATATTATTTTAAGTGAGTTTAACGATAGGTAAATTGCTACAGCGGATATTGATGATTATATTTAAGATAATTTAATGCTGTATTTCAGAAATTTCATTTTCCCAAAGACATCAGTTTTATCTGAATAAAATATAATTAATATCTTCAGAGTTGAGTGAATAACTTACTTTGTATTCATTTCTCATCTTGTTTTAATTTCAACATAATACTTAACACATCTTGATAAGAGATTTTGAACTCTCTAGAAAGCTGAATAACTTTGGCTTTATATGTCTGAATATGCTCTTGTTTTACGAGTTCGGTTTGCTTTTCTTCAACTAACTCAGAAACGACTTCCTCAAGAATTTTGATACGACGTAAGCTGTAATCTAAAGAAGACAAATAGGTCTTCATTTGAACTCTGTTACGAGCATTCTCTAAACTCTTAGTGGTACGATTTTCAAAATCTAATTCATCGAAAGCATTAATAACATTTTGTAAATTAATATCTGTCATATTGAAAACTACTTAGAAAGGTGGGTTAATGAATAGCAATAAGGATATTGCAGTGTTTTCATCCATGAACAATCAACTATAGCGACAGTCTATTCAGATTAATGAATTGTTTCAATAGCTATACACGTTTATATTAATGATAGTCTTATTAAATTAGTACATGGAGTGTGAGATGTTAGATTTATTGCCTGATTTATTTGATTATTATGAAGATAAACTGACTTTGGTTCAATCGAATTGGAATACATATGGTGGTAAAACTATTTTCTATGGCGAAATAGTGACGGTTAAGTGTTTTGAAGATAATTCAAAAGTTAAATCAACATTAGCCAGTTCAGGTAAAGGAAAAGTCCTAGTCGTTGATGGTGGCGGTGCATGCCGACGTGCGTTATTAGGTGATATGATTGCAGAATCTGCGGCAAATAATGATTGGGAAGGGATCATTATTTATGGCGCTGTGCGTGATGTTGGTACCCTTGCTACTATTGATATTGGTGTTCAAGCACTTGCGAGCAACCCAATCAAAACCGATAAAAAAGATGTCGGCCTAGTGAATGCGAATATTGAAATCGCTGGAGTCACAATAAAACCTAACATGATGGTTTATGCCGATAAAAATGGTATAGCAGTCTCTGAAAAACCTTTAGATTTAATGGTATTAAGCTAAACTCATATATAGAACAGAATTTCTCATTAAATTTCAATTTGCTTACAAGGATGCAAACATGAAGGCACTTAAATGGCTATTAGGTATTATGGCTAGTTTGATTTTAATACTGGTTGTGTATTTAACGGTATTTTTTGATCTCAATAGTTTTAAACCACAAATTGTAGATGCGGTAAAAGAACAAACTGGGCGTGAGTTTGCTATTAAAGATGATTTAAGTTGGAGTTTCTTTCCTTCTATCGGCATTAATTTGGGCGGAATAACATTGTCCAACCCTGAGAACTTCGCCCCAGCGACTTTTGTTGAAATCAATGAAGCGGTTGCCAATGTGGCATTGATGCCGCTATTAAGCCAAGAAGTTGAAATTGCCATGCTTTCATTAGATGGTTTGACACTTAACATGGTGACAAAAAAAGATGGCGCTAACAGTTTAGATGGTCTTAGTGGTGACAAGGCTGCCACAGCACCTAAAGAAGAGGCTGCACCTTCAGAAAAAAGCGATTTGCAACTTCAAAGCCTACAAATCGGTGGCGTATCAATTACCAATACTAGGATTAACCTCATTGATGAGGTTAGTGATACCAAACAAGTCTTCATGTTAAATAGCTTAACCTTAGGTGAATTCTCGTTAGGCAATGCTGCTGATTTTGCTTATGACTTTTCAGCGCAGATGCCTGATATGACGGTAAATAGTAACGGCGAAGGCCAATTGACTGTGCAACATGATTTATCGAAAGTGATGATAAGTGGTTTTTCTATCAATACTGATGTAGCCGGTGACAGTATCCCCAATAAGAAGTTATCAACCCAACTAGTCACTGATATTCATGTTGCACTTGATTCGCAAACGCTTCAGGTTGCAATTAGTAAGCTGTCAGCAATGGATATTAATGCTACTGGTGACATCAAAGTGAACTATGGCAATAAGATCCCGAAAATTAATGTGCAGATGGATTTTGGTGATATAGACCTTGATTCCATAATGCCAGCAAGTGAACAAACTGAAACCAAAGAAACAGAGCAAGTTGCTTCAACAACACCTGCCGAGGAGCCCGATTTATCGGCGCTTAAAACGATTGATTTAACCTTAGGCATGACGGTTAAGTCGATAAAGGTTTCAAATTTATTAACTCAAGACTGGAAAATGAAAGCGACTGTGAAAGATGGTATTGCTAATCTGAGTGATTTTTCAGCTAATTTGTACGAGGGTAGTATCACAGCTAAAGCAAAACTTGATGGACGCCAAAAAGTGGCAAGTTACAATTTCGAGCAAACGCTTTCAGGGGTACAATTCCGTCCGCTATTAAAAGATGCTGCTGATATTGATTTAATTTCTGGCGCTGCAAACTTTAATGTCAAAGGTTCTGGTAAGAGTTTAATCCCTGACAACTTGAAGAAAAACCTATTAGCAAATGGTGATTTTGCTATTGCTGATGGTTCGCTTTACGGGGTGAATATTCCGCAAATGATCCGTAGTGCTCAAGATAAGTTAAAAGGGGATTTATCAGCTAAAAATGATGAAGAACTCAAAACTGACTTCACCAGTTTAACCGGTTCTTATTCACTGAAAAATGCGGTATTTACTAACCCAGATTTATCAATGGCTTCGCCATTAATACGTTTAGCTGGTAATGGTAGTGCCAATATTGACTCGCAAACTGTTGATTATAAACTTACGACATCTGTCGTTGGTTCACTTGCAGGTCAAGGCGGTGGCAGCGATGCGTTAGCTGGTGTGGATATACCTTTAACCATTAAAGGCAGTATGCAAGACCCTAAATTTGGTATTGATACTAGCGCATTGTTTGATGCTAAGTTAAAAGGTGAAACTGATAAGCTAAAAGATAGCTTGTTTAAAAAATTAGGAGGGTTTTAATGAAACGTTTTATAGGTTGCTTAAGTTTACTGTTAGTAGGTTGTAGTGCGACAAGTACCGATGTTACAGCACAAAACAGCAAAGAGGCAGCGGCAGAGGTGAAACCCGTAATGCAAGCCAAAACAATTATGTTAGGCGCTGGAGTCTCAACAATGGCTGAAACACTGTTAGTCGGATTTTTAGAAGCTAAAGAATATACCGATCCAAGTAAAGCAATGTCATTGACACATACAGTCACTAACAGCCAAAGTCGTAGTGTTAATCTAAGATTTAATTCGGGAATGACAGCTGATTTGTGGTTATACGATCCTAAAGGGCAAAAGGTATGGTCATCATCGCAAGATATGATGTATACCCAAGCGTTAAGAGATGTGACGTTAGCACCAGCACAAACGATTAAATCTAGATTCAGTGTTCCTGCTGCGATTATGGAAAAAGTTTCAGGCCCTGGTTATCGCTTTGAAGTAAAATTTGCAGGTAAAGCCGAAGGCAGTAGCTTACCGTTAATCAATGCAGGTTCAACGCCGCTTATCGTTAAATAAAACAGCTTATTGAACTGATTTAGTATGCATGAAATAAAAAACGGCCAGTGATTTCACTGGCCGTTTTTATTCGTTGTGCTATTGAATGTTATTGAATGTTATTGAATGCTACATTATAGAATGTGGTATTCATCGACAATCATCATTTCATTAGATTAACACTGTTACGCGTTCACTTTACTCACATCAACAACGAGTCTTAACATTTGACCTGGTTGAATGTATTTAGTGTTATGCAGCTTATTCCACTTGATTAAGTCATCGACTGAGACATTAAACCGATTAGCGATACGTGCTAAAGAATCCCCTGAACGCACTTTATAATTAACCGTACGCTCTGTGGCATTACTAGATGTTGGACTGCCAATCGTCAGTACTTTACCTATGCTTAATGCGCCATTTTTAGGTAATCTATTCCAGCGAATTAACGCATCTACAGAGACATCAAACTGACGTGCAATAACCCATAATGAATCGCCAGACTTAACGGTATACGTCATCGCTTTAGGTGTTAACTGGTTTTGTGCTAATAGCTCATCGGTTGTTAAATCAGCCCCTTCAGGTGGAACTGGAATTATAAGATATCGGCCAGCACGGATATTGTTGTTCTTTAGGTTATTACTAGAACGGATAAACGAGGGTGAAGTATCAAAACGTTTCGCAATATGACTGACCGTATCACCAGATTGAATTTTATAGCGATGCCAATTTAGCTTTGATTTTGGATCTAATTGGGCAAGCTTTTGCTCAAAAACATCTTTTTTGTCGTAAGGCACAACCAAAGTATGGGGACCATCAGGTGATGTCGCCCAGCGGTCAAGCCCAGGATTTAAACTTTTAAGCTCATTAATATTCATATCTGCTAAATCAGCAGCAAGCTTTAAGTCCATCTGACTTTGGATATCAACGATGGCGATATGAGGTTCATTACTGATAGGTGTTAGATTAATGCCATATTTATCAGCATTTTTAATAACGTCAGATAAGGCAATTAACTGCGGGACATAGCGCTGTGTTTCTCTAGGTAATGATAAAGCCCAAAACTCTGTGCTTTTACCTGCAGCTTTATTACGGCGCACAGCATTATTTACACGGCCTTCACCAGTATTATAAGCTGCAATGGCATACAACCAGTTCTCGCCTGTACGGTCGTACAGGTATTCAAGAAAATCTAATGCGGCAATCGTTGCAGCTGGCACATCACGGCGACCGTCGTACCACCAGTCACTCTTTACGCCAAAATGATTGGAGATAGGTGAGGTTAATTGCCAGAGTCCAGACGCAGCACTTGCTGAATAAGCTGAAGGGTCGAATGAGCTTTCTACAATAGGTAATAACGCGATTTCGATTGGCATATCACGCTTTTCTAGCTCTTCTACAATGTAATGAAGATATGGCTCAGCACGTTTTGAAACAATTTCCAAATGTCTAGGGTTAGCCAGATACCAGTCACGATACTGATTAACCAGTTTATGATCATCTATCGGCATTTCCATTTGTAGGCTAATACGCTGCCATACATCGGTAATTTCAACTGGTTTTTCAACTTTTACGATAGTGTCTTCAGGCTCTACAGGCTTTTGAATAGCAATCGGCTCTGGGGTCGGTTTTGGTGTTGTAAGAGTTTGACAACCTGTTAAAAAGGCCATTCCACCAATAAAAATATATAAAGATTTGTGCATCAAAAACAATATTCCTAAGTCTTGCAAAACAGGCTTAACAAGGTTGTAAGCCTAAAGTATTGGTCAAAATTAAAGCGGCATTGTAGAGCAAAACACGCTTGATGTCTTTGCTTAGTTACGTTTGCTTGGCTTTGTCAGTATTTTTAAAAATTATTTTTCCATTGCCTTAATAGGGTAAATGTCTGTAAATCGGTCGGATTCTCTACATTAAATTGCTCAGAAATAGATTGTTTGATTTCTGTACAATTACTTCTCAGAAATGGATTAATTGCTAATTCTGTTGCAATAGTAGTAGGGATTGTTGAAATGTTGTTCTCTCTTGCCTTGTGAACTGACTGTTGATATTGCTGCAGTGCACTATTATTCGGCTCAACAGCGATGGCAAAGGCTAAATTTGCTTGGGTATATTCATGGGCGCAATAGACTTTTGTATTTGCATTTAAGGATGATAGTTTCGCTAATGAAGCCCTCATTTGTTCAGCCGTTCCTTCAAATAATCGTCCGCAGCCGCCACTAAAGAGGGTATCGCCACAAAATAAGGCGTCCTCTATTGAATAAGCAATATGACCAAGGGTATGGCCTGGCACTTCGATGACCTTAACAGGGCTGCTTATATGGGGTAGTGACATTGTCTGATCATGCTCGATTAATTGAGTCAGACCACTAATTTTTTCTTTGCTTGGACCATATACCGCTAACTGCTGTTGATGAGCTTGCTGTAGTTCAGCGATACCACCGGTGTGGTCAGCATGATGATGGGTAATCAAAATACCCACTAATTCTAGTTTATTGCCTTGAGCATCAGCTTGATTTAAATAGGTTAATACACTCTGTGCACAACCTGGGTCGACCACATAAGCTTTGTTAGAATTAGCTTGATGGAAAAGCCAAATGTAATTGTCATTAAAAGCTGGGATGGTAATAACAGAGAGCATGAAAGCAACCTTGATAATAGATGAAGCTACAGATTAACGGATTATCTTAGAGACGCCAAATAATGGCCTGCCACTTGAGAGTCTTGTATACCTTATCTGAACAAATTGCCTTGATTGAATCATCTATTAAAGCGGAAATACAGACTAGAAATGAAGAGCATATGTTGATACAGAATTGGTATTGATCGTTAAACTTTGAGCGGCTCGCATGTTGGTAGCCAAAGTCCAGATATTCGAAAATTCTGCTTAATTTACCTACTGTTGTCAATAGCATAATTTATTGAATCGCCTTAGGGACTTTAGTTCAAAAAAACTCAAAAATCGTTATACTCAAGTGAGGCGTTACAATCTTAAAGGGTTATTGTTCATGTCAAAAAATGAGAAACCGCAGCAATGGCATCAATTACCTTGTGGTGATGAGATCCAATTAGCAGTTGAGCAGCAACTGGCTAGTTGGTGGCCAAGAATATTCGGTTATCATTTACTTAAACTTGGCCCTCTTAGCCATCAAATCTCCAGTTTACACTGCAACATTGCTCGTCATTTTTCTATTCACGATGGAGAAGGAGCATCAATCATTGCTGACCCCCACCATTTACCGCTCAATAGTGGTTCTATGGATGCGGTTTTAATGAGCTTTCTTATAGAGTTTGAACAAGATCCTTACCGGTTACTTAGGGAAGTCGATAGAGTGATGATCAGCGGTGGTTATATCTTTATTTGCGGGTTTAATCCGGTTAGCACTGCATTTATTGGAAAGGTTATGCCTAAATATCAAACAAAACTTCCTTGGTCTGGACAATTCTTCATGCCTGCAAGGGTCAAAGATTGGCTAGGGCTTTTGGGTTATAAAATATTGCAAGATGAACGATTTATATATCACCCGCTTATAGGCGATATTAACCAAGGTGCTTGGTGGCAAAACCGAATTGAGCGATGGCTTCCTGGTATTGGTAGTGTTTATCTTATTGTGGCGAGAAAAATGGAGTCACCTTTGACACCGATTAGAGAAAAGAAAAAAGCGCGGGCACCTCAATGGGCGCCAGCATCAACAGCAGGTAGAACGGGTCATTCAAATAAATTAAAAAACCCAAACTAAGTAAAATTTATTCAGGCTTATAGTTTTCATCTTCTTGCTCCGGTTTAGCTTCTGCTGCCCACCTAGCTAAATCATCACAGCGTTCATTCTCAGCGTGTCCAGCATGACCTTTAACCCAGCGCCAATCCATTTGGTGAATTTGACTGACTGCATCGAGGCGTTTCCATAAATCGACATTCTTAACGGGTGTTTTAGTGGATGTTATCCAACCTCTTTTTTTCCATCCGTGGATCCATTGCGTGATCCCTTGACGCATATATTGGCTATCACTCGTTAAAATAATATTACACGGTTCATATAAGGCTTCTAATGCTATGATTGGGGCTAATAATTCCATGCGATTATTAGTGGTTAATTTAAATCCGTCAGACAATTCTTTGGTTTGCTGCTTATATTTCATTACAATACCGTATCCGCCAGGACCTGGATTACCCAGACATGAGCCATCAGTATAAATTTTGATTTGTTTTAGTTCTGACATCAAATTGTTACCATACAATACGTATTAATTGCGGCAATTATACTTAAATACACAACTATTAATTGAGTTACCTATGAATATTATTTCTAGCGCAAGTCGCCAGGTTATTTTAGATACAGAAACAACGGGTATGAACCAAGCAGGCGGGCCTGTTTATATTGGTCACCGCATTATTGAAATTGGTTGTGTTGAAGTCATTGACCGTAAATTAACCGGTAGAACTTACCATCAATATATTAACCCTGGTCAGCTCATTGATCCTGAAGCAATTGAAGTACATGGCATCACTGATGAACGAGTAGCAAAAGAGCCACGTTTTCATCAAATAGCCCAAGCATTTATCGACTTTATTGATGGGGCTGAAATCGTCGCACATAACGCGCCGTTCGATATCAGCTTCATGGATCACGAATTTGCAAACCTTCAACCCATCGGCCCCAAAACTGCTGATATTTGTGGCATTCTCGATTCATTAACCGTTGCAAAACATCTTCACCCTGGGCAAAAGAACAACCTTGATGCCCTGTGTCGTCGTTATGGTATCGATCTTTCGCGTCGTACTTATCACGGCGCGTTATTAGATGCCGAAATTCTTGCAGATGTTTATCTGATCATGACGGGCGGACAAATTAAGTTTAATTTGTCCAATGAAAAAGCGGGGCAAGAGGGTGGTGGGATACAATTAATTGATCAAAATGAGTTTAATCTTAAAGTGATCTCAGCTACGGCCGATGAATTAGTATTACATGACGAACGTCTTGATTTAGTCAAGAAATCGGGGAAGTGCCTCTGGAGAGGTGAAGCCTAAAAATTAAGGTAAAAGCGCAAGTAATGAATGGAATTAAACCGTATTTAATGTCACTGGCATTGTCACTGCTAATACTGATTGCAAGCACCTTTTCTCAATTGGCGTTAGCTGTGCCATATACACAGGCCACTGAACTTAAAAATAGGTTCAGAATTGATCATATGGTCGATGAACTGACATTATTAGTGCAACGTGAATACGGCTCCGCGCCCGTTATTGTCATATTACCCGATGGTTCTAAATGGTATGCCGATAGGCATCCTGAGTCTGTCAAATGGGTTGATGGCTTGACTGGTGATATGATAAAAATCCAAAAGCCAATGCCTGGTCCATGGCAGCTGTTGGGCAGTTTAGCGCCCAATTCAACCATTCAAAAAGTGTCTAACCTTGAAATTGACGTTGAGCCAATTCCACAGCCTTTATTTCAAGGCGAGCGTTTAAAAGTGACATCGCGTTTATTAGGGGATGGATTAACAGTCAGGCTGCCCGGGCTTGATTACATGATTGAGTGGACTGTTAAGTTTGCCAGTCATCATAAAAACACTGACGCAAACTTTACCACCGGAACTGTCATCGTAGGTTCCTATAAAGACAATGGCGAAGGGCTAGATGAAGTACCTGATGATGGTATCTTTACTGGTAAGAAAAACCTCAATCAACCGTGGGGAAATTACACCTTAACGGTTGAAGCTCGAAATAATATATTTCAACGAGAAATTAGCTACCCATTTTACTTATCAGAAAAACCGATTGCTGTAGATGTAATTGAACCCGAAGATAAATTAAACGGTGTTTGGCATCTTCAGTTAAACGTTGATGACGACGTTTTACAACTTGAACAAACTCATTTTCATTTTGATATTGTCGGACCCGCTGGCCTTAAGTTACCGATAAGCTTTAATGAGGTTCAGTTCGCTGAAACCTTACTCGCTATCCCATCGGTCACTGGCTTTGGTAGCTATCGAATTAAAGGCTCAGCAGTCTCAACGACCATTGAAGGCCGTGAGATTGTACTGGACTTACCCGAGCAGTTTTTCAATTTAATTGAACCCCCTGCGCCGCCACCATCAGCCGAAGAGTTAGCCCAGCGTGCAGCGATTAAAGCAGCGCAAGAAGAGGCAGCAGCAAAAGACAAAGCCATATTCTGGATTTTAGTCATTAACGGCAGTTTATTAGTGATTGGCATTCTAGGTTTAATTATTTGGCGCAAGAAACAAGCGCTAAACAAAGCGTTAGCGGCCACAAAACTGCGTTTAGAGCAAGAGGGTGGTGCTGAGAATACTGACGAACCAAGCATTGATGATCTTGATTTAACCATGCCAGACGAAAAGTAACTACTACGTTGGAGCTACAATGTTAGCTCCATTTTTAATCATCTCACCATCAATCTTCTATTAGTTAATCATTTAGCGTGTTAAAGAAAGCTTATTCACATTATGGTACTCAATCCAAAAAGCGACATTTATCACTAAAATCAAATCTTTGGGACTCGCTTTTAACTTTCTTGTTACGACTGAGTTTCTTTTTGTAAACCTTCTAGTAACCCACATTTTGGAACAAATTCCAGTTTTATCATCACACCATGGATATTAAAAATTCCTAAATCCCAATCTTTCTCATCATTTACGGATGCGATGGAAGGTTATAAATAAAAATAAGGTGATGTAATGAAAAACTGTGTAGTTAACGCCAAGCTAAAGTCATCAGATGTTAAATCTTTTAAATTAAACAAAGGATTGAGCTTAATAGGGCTAGTGGTCGCCAGCGCACTTGCCGCAACAAATGTAAGCGCATCAGTGATTGATGACACTGACGTGAACTTTGGTGGCTATATAAAAGTCGATACCATGTTCAGTGATTATAGTAATGGCGCACCTGACTCTGGTTCAATCTCAAGGCAGTTTTATGTGCCTGGCACTATCTATGGCGTTGATGGTAATGGCAGTCAGGTTGTTGATTTTCAAGCTAGGGAATCAAGATTTAATTTTAAAACGGTTAGCAGTATCGACGATCATAAATTAACGAGTTTTATTGAGTTAGATTTTATGACACATGCTGATGGCAATGAACGTGTTTCTAATAGCTATTCGCCGCGTATTCGTCATGCCTTTGTCAGTTTTGACAATTGGACTGTAGGCCAGTCTTGGACCACTTTTCAAAACCCTGCAGCGTTACCTGAAAACCTTGATTTTGTTGGTGCTGCTGAAGGGACACCGTTTGTTCGTCAAACGCAAGTTAGATATACCAATGGTGGGTTTCAATTTTCATTAGAAAACCCCGAAACAACACTAAATGCTTATCAAAGTACAAGCAGAATTGTGAGTGGTAGTGGCATGGTGCCAGACGTTGTCGCAAGATATAACATTAAAACAGAGCAGGGGGCTAAGTTTTCTTTTGCCGGTATTGCAAGGCAGCTCAATATAGAAACCGAAATCAATGATATTCAGTTAGATGCCACAGCTATGGGTTACGGTGTAAGCGTTAGCGGCATACTTCCAGTCGGAAAAGATGATTTAAAATTTACAGCGACATATGGAGAAGGTTTAGGTCGTTATATGGCATTAAATTATGTAAATGCCGGCGTTATTGATGCTGATGGCGATATTGACACCATTTCATCCTATGGGGGTTTTATTGCTTATCGTCACTGGTGGAATGATAAATGGCGTACTAGCTTAACAGCTTCAGCCTTTAGTGCTGATAACAATACCAGCTTGATGGCAGATGAGGTCAATAAAGACTCATACTCTGGCTATGTTAATTTACTCTATTCACCTGTTAAGCCTCTGACAGTAGGTGTTGAGTACATGTACGCTAAAAACAGTAAAGAAAATGGCGATGAAGGAGAGTTAAATCGCATTATGTTTTCAGCTAAATACGTATTGTAACTGCTTAACGTTTTGTGGCTCACTTTAATGCTAGCTTTTTCATGTTTAAAAGCAGTATTGATAGGAGCTTTAAAGCAGCTTATCAAGCTATAAAAGTCTATAGCTGACCAAGCTGTAGATCAGCTATGGACTCAGTATTCACACTTGCTTAAGTATTCACACTTGCTTCAGTATTCACACTTGATTCAGTATTCACGCTTGTTTAAGTATTTATCAATAAATAGGTTCTTCTTTTGAAAAAAGAGAGTAACCCCGTGGTTAATTACTGATTAGATATTTATTGGTTATGAGTTTTATTGTTTGATGAAAATAATGACATCACAAGAAGGGCACTAAACTGGTTTATTTACATCCAAAAAGCTCATGAATTAAGCTTGGTTGAACATTTTTTGGCTAAACAGACAAAAAAATAAAAAAAACGGTTGACGGTTTTTGACGACATCTCTATTATTCTTCGCAACTTAAGTGGAGCGGTAGTTCAGTTGGTTAGAATACCGGCCTGTCACGCCGGGGGTCGCGGGTTCGAGTCCCGTCCGCTCCGCCA